>JAFZDV010000058.1 GCA_017560955.1 Anaerotignum sp. | reverse complement strand
GAAAGGAGCAGTACAAGAATCTTGCATCCTAACGCAAACACGATATTCTGATTCACGATTTTTCTGGTGTTTTTCGCAATTCTGATGCCTGTTGCCAGTTTACCGATATCATCATCCATCAGTACCACATCCGCCGCCTCAATGGCCGCATCAGAACCGATGCCGCCCATGGCGATGCCGATATCTGCCCCGGCCAGCACAGGCGCATCGTTGATACCGTCACCCACAAAGGCTGTTCTGTATGTATCGGATTTCAGTTTTTCCACCCATTCCACTTTATCCTGAGGGAGCAGTTCGCTGTAAACTGCATCCAGACCCAGTTCTTTTGCAACAGCTTCGGCTGTTTCTTTTCTGTCCCCTGTCAGCATGACCATCTTCTTCACGCCCTGCTGTTTCAGCTGAGCCAGAGATTCTCTGATGTTTTCTTTCAGGGTATCCGCCACAAGGATATGACCAAGGAAAACACCATTTTTCGCCACATAGACCACAGTACCAATGCCTTCCGCCAGTTCATAGGAAATATGTTCTCTTTCCATCAGACGACTGTTGCCAAGAAGGACAGTTTCACCATTCAGCATATAAGAAATGCCATAACCACCCAGTTCCTGATACTTTTCTGCTGCAGGGATCTCCCCTTCGTAGGCTTCCACAATTGCCTTTGCAATGGGGTGATTGCTCTGGGCTTCACCGATAGCCGCCAGTTTCAGCACATCACCATTCACTTCCGCCACGGAGAATTTGCCTTTTGTCAATGTACCAGTTTTATCAAAAACCACCTGTTCGATATTGCAGAGGGTATCCAGATCTTCGCCGCCTTTCACAAGAATACCGCGAGAAGATGCCGCACCAATGCCTGCAAAATAACTCAGAGGAACAGACAATACCAACGCACAGGGGCAGGATACGACTAAGAATACCAATGCCCTGCCAAACCATACAGAAAAGCTACCTAAACCAAGGAGAACAGGTATTGTTGCTACCAGAACTGCCAGTAGACATACCACAGGGGTATATACCCTCGCAAAACGGGTGATGAATTTTTCTGTTCTGGATTTTTTGCCTGCAGCATTCTCCACCATTTCCAGAATTTTTACGACTGTGGATTCTCCGAAAGGTTTTTCCACACGAATTTTCAGGTTACCATCCATATTGATGCAGCCGCTGAGCACAAGGTCGCCCACCTCCGCTTTTCTGGGCAGAGATTCGCCAGTCAGGGCCGCCGTATCCAGCATGGCAGAGCCTTCCTCCACAATGCCATCCAGAGGGATGCGTTCCCCCGCTTTCACCAGAATATAGTCGCCTACAGAAACCTGTTCAGGGCTGATTTCTTTTGTTTCGCCATTTTTCAACAGTCTTGCAAAATCAGGGCGGATGTCCAGAAGGGCTGTGATGGATTTTCTGGAACGAGCAACCGCATGATCCTGAAACGCCTCACCCACCTGATAGAACAGCATAACGAAAACCGCCTCCGCCATTTCACCGAGGGCCAATGCGCCCACCGTGGAAACAGACATCAGGAAGTTTTCATCGAACACCTGCCCACGGGTAATATTTTTCACTGCACGAAGCAGAACATCATAGCCAAATACAAGATATGCCATCAGGAACAACCCTGTTTTCAGCAGACTTTCCTGCCAGAAAACAGCACCGATAAACAGCACCAGCCCCAGGCCAAAACGCAGGAAGAACGCCTTACCAAAGACTTCTTCATCGTCCTGTTCATAGTCGTGATGGTCATGACAGCCACAGGAGGTACAGCAGCAGCCTCCTCCGTCACAGGCTTCTTCTTTCTCCTGAAACAACACGTCCACATGGGGTTCAAAACGATGGACAGTATCCGCGATGGTCTTCTGCAGAGCTTCTTCCGACAGCCCATCCTGATATTTCATAGTCAGTTCCTGCTTCATCAGATTGATAGAAACTTCTTCTGTTTTCTCTATTTCGGAAAGGACTTTCTCGATTTTCCCTGCACAGTTGGCACAGGACAGTCCTTTCAGCATTACCTTCATTTCCTGCATGGTTTCACCTCTTTCACTTTTTCATATGAACAACCATTCATATATTCTGCCAAAATCAGGGCTGTTCAAAACAGCCCTTAAAATCTTATTCATGATATCCGCGTTTATGGCGCAGATGAGCCATCCCCTGCTGCATCACATTTTCCACATGCTCATCATCCAGAGAGTAAAACACGACCTTACCTTCCTTGCGGTATTTCACCAGATCGTTCTGTCTGAGCACACGCAGCTGATGGGAAACGGCAGACTGAGTCATCTCCAGCGCATCTGCCAGATCACCCACATTCTTTTCCCCCTCCAGCAATGCCTGCAGGATACGGATACGGGTGCTGTCACCAAAAACCTTGAAAAACTCAGCCATTTCATGGATGAACTCCAGTTCCAGTTCCTTCAGCATATCAAATTCTTCCTGAGATTCCTTCACGGCCGCACCTCTTTCATATGAATATCCGTTCATATATTATCATTTCCTATTATTTTTGTCAACTTTGTTTTTCGGCAATTCCAAAAGATCGATAAATCCTTGCAGGGCATGGCTGGTAGCCACATTTTTCAGGCGCACCATACCGATGCTTCTTTTGGGCACAGGGGGATTTACAGGGATTTCATAAAGTTTCTTTTCCTCCAGTTCCCTTGTCAGTTCACGGATGGCATAGGTCAGCCCCAGATTGATTTTTGCAAAGTTGATCAGAAGGTCACTGCTGCCAATTTCCAGAATTGGATTCAGCACAACGCCGTTTTCTTCTGCATAACGGGTGATATATTTTCTGGAATTGCTGACTTCTTCCAGCATCATCAGAGGATATTTGGGCAGGTCTTTCAGATCGATGCCTTTTTCCGCAAGACGGCGGTATTTTTCGCCCCCCACCAAAACGTCATGGATCTCGATACAGGGAAGGATCTCCAGATCTTCCGTATCATGAACAGGCAAGTTAACAAAACACATATCCACCGCACCGCTTCTCAAAAGACGCAGAGATTCCTCTGTGGTCTTATTTGTTACCTTGATGGTAATATCGGGGTACAGTTTATGATACTGCTCCAGATAATAAAGCAGATAATTGGCAATGACTGTATCATTAGCACTGATTTTCAGTTCGCCCATTTCCATATGGACCATCTGATAATATTTGGCTTCTGCCGCCTGAATCAGACCCAGCGCCTGCTCCAGATAGGTATAAAGCAATTTACCTTCTGCAGTGGGGTAAACCCCTTTCGCCGTTCTGACCAGCAGGGGACTGCCCATGCGGTCTTCCAGCTGACGAATGGACATGCTG
>JAFZDV010000057.1 GCA_017560955.1 Anaerotignum sp. | reverse complement strand
TTTTCTCATGTCTGTCCTTATGGCTGCCCATGGGATTCTTGCTGTCGTTCAGGTGGATGGCTTTCAGTCTGTCCAGACCGATGATGTCGTCAAATTCCTGCAAAACGCCGTCTAAGTTCCCGATGATATCATAACCGCCGTCATAGACATGGCAGGTATCCAGACAAACGCCGATGCGTTCCTTCTGTTCCACTCTGTCAATGATGGCACGCAGTTCCTCAAAGTTTCTGCCCACTTCACTGCCCTTGCCTGCCATGGTTTCCAGCAGGATGGGAGTTTTGCCGCCTTCCGCCATGATGTCGTTCAGCACATCGGCGATCATGGGAATGGCGATTTCCGCCCCCTGCTTCACATGGCTGCCGGGATGGAAGTTGAACATCACATCATCCAGCAGTTCCAGTCGGGACAGATCTTCCTTCATGGTATTTCTGGCAAATACACGCAAATCTTCCTTGGCCGCACAGGGATTCATGGTATAAGGAGCATGGGCCAGCAATGTGCCAAAGTTATTTTTCTTATGAAAGGCATTATATTTCTGTAAATCTTCCAGATCCAAAGGCTTTACAGAACCGCCTCTGGGATTTCTGGTGAAAAACTGGAATACATTACAGCCCAGTTCCACCGCCTCTTTCCCCATGGCCATATAGCCTTTGGCGGAGGATAAATGGCAACCGATATAAAACATAGTCATTCTCCTTAGCCGATATAATAAACGATATTCGTAAATTCCGTCATGATTTCCCCACGGTTCAGATAGGTGTGGGGCTGGGTGCAGTCAAAGTGGATGAAATCCCCTTCCTTCAGCACATATTCTTCGCCGCCGTAAAGCAGGATCATTTCCCCTTTTGTCACCAGCACATATTCATGGGTATTATGGCCGTGGCCTTCAGAAGTGAAGGAACCATTTACATCCAGTTCACTATTGAAAAACTCAAAGTCACGGGCAGGGTTTGCTGTGCTGTAATGGTATACACGATAACCTTCATGCTCCACCAGCGCACTTTCATCCTTACGGATCACAAGGGGTGCTTCGATCTGTTCATCGATCAGTTTTGTATAAGAAACCTGCAGGCCGGCCGCAATTTTCCAGAGAGTATTGATGGTAGGGCTGGATTCGCCCTTTTCGATCTGGCTCAGCATCACTTTGCTGACACCGGAAAGTTCAGATAATTTCCCCAGACTCAGGTTGCGTTCCGCGCGCAGGCGTTTCAGGTTCATGGCAATGATTTCATTTAATTGCATGGAGATGCCTCCTTTCTTCCTTTTTATTATAGCACACTTTTTGCAAAAGACCGAAAAAACTTCTATTGCATCCTTTCATTTCCAGTCGTATAATTGTCAAGGTTGATCGAAATTACGAAAATGAAACGGATGTATGCTTATGAATAAAGAAAAACTCATTGCTTTTTTCAAAAAAGAAACCATCCTGTGCATTTCGGGGATACTGGCCTTTGTTTCGGCCTTTATCATCCCGCCCGACGCAGGATATATGGAATATTGTGACTTTAAGGTACTGATTTTGCTGTTCTGTCTGATGGCAGTGATGGGCGGGTTCCAGCAACTAGGGGTATTTGACCGCATGGCAAACCTGCTTCTGGCAAGGGCAAGAAAAATGCGTCAGCTGGCAACCACACTGGTCATGCTGTGCTTCTTCTCCGCCATGTTCGTCACCAACGACGTTGCCCTCATCACCTTTGTCCCCTTCACCATCATGCTGTTGGAGAGGGCAAATCTGAGAGAAAAGATGATCCCCATCATCGTACTGCAGACCATTGCGGCGAACCTTGGCAGTATGCTGACCCCCGTCGGCAACCCCCAGAACCTGTTCCTCTATACCATCTCCGGCATGGGCATGGGCGAATTTTTCGCCATCACCCTGCCTTATGTAGGCGTTTCCTACTTCTTCCTGTATGTGCTGTGCTACCTGCAGGGCAGAACGCCCCTGCAAACAGAAAAACAGGAACCCAAAAGACAGTGGACTTCCCACGACAAGGGTTTTCTGGTGGCACTGGGGCTGCTGTTCATCCTGTGCCTGCTGGCAGTATTCCATCTGGCACCTCATCAGGTAGTGCTGGTGGTCATTCTGGTATGGTTTATCTTCTTCCAGAAGGGTATCCTGAAGGATCTGGATTATAACCTGCTGCTGACATTTATTTTCTTCTTCATCCTCATCGGCAATCTGGGACGTATCTCTGCCGTGAGAAACACTCTGCAGGAACTGCTGCTGGGCAGAGAAGTCATCGTATCCTTCCTTGCCAGTCAGTTTATCAGTAATGTGCCTGCGGCTGTGCTCCTCTCTGAATTCACAGATTCCTATGCGTCACTCATCGCAGGGGTGAATATCGGCGGTCTGGGTACACTGATCGCTTCCATGGCCAGCCTGATCTCTTACAAATATTATGCGCAGGCAGAAGGCGCAAGAAAAGGCAAATATATGATCCACTTTACCATCTGGAACATCATCTTCGCCGTTGTCCTTCTGGCAGTCAATTATTTCCTGCCTTATCTTCCTGAAGTACCTCTGGGACATCTTCCCGATTTCCCCTTTATTTAAAAACAAAAAATGCCCTGTTCCTCTAGAGGAGTCCCGACGGACATCCTCTAGAGGAACAGGGCTTATTTTTATGTTTGATTATTTTTCAACGGGCAGTTCTTTGTTGCCATACATTTTACGGATAATCATAACCACTACGATCATGGATACGATTGCGATAGGCAGACAGATCACCCAGTTCTGAACGAAACCAGCGATGATGTAGTTTACTGCGGATACCGCTGCAACAGTCAGAGCGTAAGGCAGCTGTGTGGAAACGTGGTTTACGTGGTCACACTGTGCACCTGTGGATGCCATGATTGTTGTATCGGAGATAGGGGAGCAGTGGTCACCACAAACCGCACCAGCCAGAGTTGCAGCTACTGTTACGATCAGCAGTTCGCTGGAAGGATCCATGA
This sequence comes from Anaerotignum sp., assembly GCA_017560955.1. Lineage (GTDB taxonomy): Bacteria > Bacillota > Clostridia > Lachnospirales > Anaerotignaceae > Anaerotignum_A. The sequence goes on along the minus strand of JAFZDV010000057.1, from coordinate 1,366 downwards.
TAGGCACTACGATAGGCAGCAGGATACCGAATGTACCCCAGGATGTACCTGTTGCGAATGCCAGGAATACAGCGATACAGAATACGATAACAGGCAGCAGGTTAGCCAGTACGCCTGTGCTGTTTTCCAGAATACCAGCTACGAATACATCCGCACCCAGCAGACCTGTAACGCCGGACAGTGTCCATGCGAATGTCAGGATCATGATCGCGGGTACCATTGCTTTGAAACCTTCGGGCAGACATTCCATGAACTGTGTGAATGTCAGAACTTTACGAGGGATGTACAGGAAGAATGTGATCAGCAGTGCTGCAGCAGAGCCCAGCAGCAGACCAACGGAAGCATCACAGTTTGCGAATGCATCGATGAATGTTTCGCCATCGAAGAAACCACCTGTGTAGATCATGCCGATTACGCAGGAGATGATCAGAACAACTACGGGCAGGATCAGGTCGATTACTTTACCGTTACCAACGGGAGCCTGTGCTGCATCAGCACCAGCGTAGGGTCTTGCATCTGTTGTGTACAGGTCATCGTTCAGCTGTGCATTTCTTTCATGTTCCAGCATGGGACCGAAGTCTGTGTTTGTCATTGTCAGGCAAACCATTGTCAGGATTGTCAGCAGTGCATAGAAGTTGTAAGGGATCGCTCTGATGAACAGATCCAGACCATTCACGCCTTCTACAACGCCGGCTACAGCAGCAGCCCAGGAAGAGATAGGAGCGATGATACATACGGGAGCAGCTGTTGCGTCGATCAGGTACGCCAGTTTTGCTCTGGAAACTTTGTGTGTGTCTGTTACAGGTCTCATAACGGAACCTACTGTCAGACAGTTGAAGTAGTCATCTACGAAGATCAGGCAGCCCAGCAGGGATGTACCCAGCATTGCACTTCTTCTTGTTTTGAATGTGGAAGCAGCCCATTTGCCGTATGCAGCAGAACCGCCTGCTTTATTCATCAGTGCAACGATGATACCCAGAATTACCAGGAAGATCAGGATACCTACGTTCCAGCTGTCGGACAGTTTTGCCAGCATGCCGCCGTCTGTGTCGTTTGTGAAGATTGTCAGGTATGCCAGTTTGGGGTCAAAGTTCGCATAGAACAGACCACCTACAACGATACCGATGAACAGGGAGGAATATACTTCCTTTGTGATCAGCGCCAGAATGATCGCTACCAGTGGAGGTACCAGAGACCATGCTGTTGCATACATGTTGCTTACATATTCAGCTTCTGCTTCGCCGCCGAATACAGTTGTGGACATGGCCAGAGCTACCAGAGTAACTACGAAGAAAATGCCAAGCCATTTGCTTCTGAGGTTAGTTTTTGTTTTCATAACCTTTCTCCTTTCAGGAATTTGAATAAA
>JAFZDV010000056.1 GCA_017560955.1 Anaerotignum sp. | reverse complement strand
CGGGTGGATACGACCCATTCAGGCGTTACGCCTGTAAAATTGAACAGATATTGCCCTGTTGCACCGGAAATACCCCATAAACAGGCAGCGACGATGCAGGCAATAGAGCCCATCAGAACTTTGTTTTTGATTCTCATATATGTAAAACCTCAACTTTTGTATAAATTTCAGGAAACTGAAATAATGCTAACATTTCCGCCTTTAAATGTCAATTATCGGAAAAATGAAAAATAAAGAACATTTGCATGAAAAAATACGATGGAATTAATACAGACTTTACAGAGTTTTTCTAACCCTTTACAGAACTCTGATTTTTGATTTAACAAAAGAAGCATATACTCTCCTTGTAAGCAAAAAGAAACAAAAGGAAATGAAAAAAGGAGAGATTTTACAATGAAAAAATTATTGACATTAGGTATCGCAATGACAATGGCAATGGGTGCATTGACCGGCTGCGGCGGCAGTGACACACAGGCGGAGGATACAACAGGTTCTATCACAGTAGTATCTCGCGAAGACGGCAGCGGCACAAGAGGTGCTTTCATCGAACTGTTTGGCATTGAAGAAAAGAATGAAGCAGGTGAAAAGATCGACATGACAACAGACCTGGCGGAAATCACAAACAGCACAGCAGTTATGATGACAACAGTAGCAGGCAATACATCTGCCATCGGTTATGTTTCACTGGGCTCTTTGAACGATTCCGTGAAGGTTCTGGAAATCGATGGCGTACAGGCAACGGTAGATAACATCAAAAACGGTACATACACCGTAGCAAGACCCTTCAACATTGCCACAGGGGCAGAAGTAAGCGAGGAGGCACAGGACTTTATCAGCTTCATCATGAGTGAGGAAGGTCAGGCAGTGGTTGAAGAAAGTGGCTACATCAGTCAGGGCAACAATGGCGCATACGAAAACACAGGTGCATCCGGTGAAGTGATCGTCGCAGGCTCCTCCTCCGTAACACCTGTCATGGAAAAACTGAAAGAAGCATACGCAGCAGTAAACGCAAACGTTTCTGTTCAGGTGCAGCAGTCTGACTCCACAACTGGTATGACTTCCACAATGGAAGGTATGTGCGATATCGGTATGGCCTCCAGAGAATTGAAAGACAGCGAACTGGCAGCAGGTCTGGTGACCACAGTCATCGCTATGGACGGTATCGCAGTTGTCGTAAACCATGAAAACCCCGTAACAGGTCTGGAAAGTGCGCAGGTGAAAGAGATCTTCACAGGCAAGATCACAGACTGGGCGGCAGTACAGTAACAATAAATCGGATAAAACTATTTCTTACTCCCACACAAACTTTTGAAAGCTCAAACTGAAAAAGTCTGTGAAAACAGACTTTTTTTGTATGGATTTAACCTGGATTTAACAGAAGCAGGATATTTCATTTAACATTCATTTCATATACTGAATTTGAGCAAACTAGAAATGAAAAGAATTCTCGAGGAGTGAGAAAAATGAAAAAGAAAGTAATATTGGCTTTGTCGATGATGATGCTTCTGACAGGCTGCGGAAATATTTCCCCTGACAGCATTACCCCTGTTTCCCGTGAGGATGGCAGTGGTACCCGTGGTGCTTTTGTGGAACTGTTTGATATTCAGGAAAAAGATGAAAATGGCGTAAAAATGGACATGACTACGGACATGGCAGAAATCACCAATAGTACAGCCGTTATGCTTTTAACGGTAACAGGAAATAAAAATGCCATCGGTTATATTTCCATGGGCTCCATGAATGATGCCGTAAAAACCCTTCAGATAGATGGTGTGGATGCTACTTTTGATAACATTAAAAATGGCAGTTATCAGGTGGCCAGACCTTTCCATATTGCCACAAGGGCGGATGTCAGCCCTGAGGCGGAGGACTTCATCCATTATATCCTCAGTGCGGAAGGACAGAAGATCGTAGAAGAAAGTGGCTACATCAGTCAGGGCAATACGGGGGCATATAAGCCTTCTAATGCCAAAGGGAATGTGGTGGTTTCGGGGTCTTCTTCCGTAGCCCCTGTGGTGGAAAAGATCAAGGAAGCCTATGAAGTCGTAAACCATAATGTGACGATTGAAATGCAGCAGTCTGACTCCACAATCGGCATGAATTCCCTGAAGGAGGGTATGTGTGATATCGGTATGGCTTCCCGTGAACTGAAGGACAGTGAACTGGCAGCAGGGCTTGTTCCCACAGTCATCGCCATGGACGGCATTGCAGTGGTAGTGAATCATGAAAATCCTGTAGATGGACTGAAAAGGGAAGAAGTGAAAGCCATTTATATGGGAGAATTGGACGAATGGACGGAGATTCCTTTTTATAAGGAGGTTATAGAATGAAAGAAAATGTTATGAAATGGGTTTTTGCTGTGGCAGCGGCGTTATCCATTCTGGCAGTAGGGCTCATCTGTGTGTTCCTGTTTGCCAATGGTGTGCCTGCCATTGGAGAAATCGGTGCATTTGATTTTCTGCTGGGTCAGAAATGGAAACCTTCCAACCAAATGTACGGCATCTTCCCTATGATCATTGGCAGTATTTATGTAACAGCAGGTGCTGTTCTGATCGGGGTTCCTCTGGGCATCCTTTGTGCTGTATTTCTGGCTTGGTTCTGCCCACAGAAATTATATAAAATCATTAAACCTGCCATAGAACTTCTGGCAGGTATCCCCTCTATCGTATATGGCTTTTTTGGTCTGGTGGTGCTGGTGCCTATCATGCAGAATCTTTTTGGCGGCAGCGGCAAAGGTGTTCTGACAGCATCTGTTCTGCTGGGGATCATGATCCTGCCTACCATTATCGGTGTATCAGAAAGCAGTATTCGTGCTGTACCAAAGTCCTATTATGAAGGTTCTCTTGGTTTAGGTGCTACCCATGAACGCAGTGTTTTCTTCGCCGTTCTGCCTGCGGCAAAGCAGGGCATTCTGGCAGGGGTCATCCTTGGTGTAGGACGTGCCATTGGCGAAACTATGGCAGTGATCATGGTGGCAGGCAATCAGCCTGTAGTTCCGGGAAGTATTTTCAGTGGTGTCCGCACTATGACTGCCAATATCGTTATGGAAATGGGCTATGCGGCAGACCTGCACAGAGAAGCCCTTCTGGCAACGGCAGTAGTGCTGTTTGTATTCATTCTTATCATCAATCTTTGTTTTTCCATGCTGAAAAGGAGGGCTGACTGATGGAAGCGATCAATAAACAGTCTTTTTCTGAAAGACTGAAATCCTATAAACGAAATCCATTTTCTTTTTTCCTGGCGGCAATTGCAGTGCTTTCCGCAGTGATCACCATTGCGGTGCTGGCATCCCTTCTGCTGTATATTCTGGCAAAGGGTATCCCGAATCTGAAGCCTGAACTGTTTGAATGGGAATATAACACCACCAATGTATCCATGATGCCTGCCATTATCAATACATTAACTATCACAGCCATGACATTGCTGATTGCGGTGCCTGCAGGTATCTTCTCTGCCATTTATCTGGTGGAATATGCGAAACGTGGTAACAGATTCGTTTCTGTGGTCAGAATGACAACGGAAACGCTGTCTGGCATTCCTTCTATCGTATTTGGTCTGTTTGGTTATCTGTTCTTCAATATCTATCTGGGATGGGGTTATTCCATTCTGGGCGGCGCATTAACACTGGCCATCATGGTACTTCCCCTCATTATGAGGACGACGGAAACGGCTCTGATGTCCGTTCCCGATGCATTTCGTGAAGGCAGTTTTGGTCTGGGGGCAGGCAAACTGAGAACCGTATTCCGTGTGGTATTGCCTTCTGCGGTGCCTGGTATTCTTGCAGGTGTCATTCTGGCAGTTGGCCGTATCGTCGGGGAAACAGCAGCACTGCTTTATCCTGCAGGTACAGCGGCGGAAGTGGCAGATGGATTCTTCTCCTCCGGCAGAACACTGGCAGTACACATGTATGCCCTTTTAAATGAAGGTCTGTATATGGAACAGGCCTATGCAACGGCTGTTATCCTTCTGG
>JAFZDV010000055.1 GCA_017560955.1 Anaerotignum sp. | reverse complement strand
TCTCAAAAAGTATACCATGGCTAACTCTTGAGTGTCAACGAAATCAGTAAACCAAAACTAACTTTGTTCGACTGCACAAAAAAAGACCTGAAAACTCAGGTCTTTTTGCTTTTTTCAATTACTCAACTGTAACAGACTTAGCCAGATTTCTGGGTTTATCTACATCACAGCCTCTTTCCACTGCCGCATAGTATGCGAACAGCTGCATGGGCAGTACACTGTAGGAGCTTGTGAACAGCTGATTGCATTTAGGCAGGTAGATCACATCATCTGCCACGTCTTCGATGGCTGTGCTGCCTTCTGTTGCGATGGCCAGAACCTTCGCACCTCTTGCTTTTACTTCTTTCACATTGCTCACTGTTTTTTCCAGCAGGCTTTCCTGTGTTGCCACAGCAACTACCAGTGTACCTTCTTCGATCAGAGAGATTGTACCGTGTTTCAGTTCACCGGCTGCATATGCTTCAGAATGGATATAGGAAATTTCCTTCAGTTTCAGGGAAGCTTCCATGGCTACTGCGTAGTCCAGACCACGGCCGATGATGAATGCATTTTCTCTGTTAGCATATTTCTTTGCGATCTCTGCCATTTTTGCATCCACTTTCAGCACTTCTTCTGCTCTTGCAGGCAGTTCATGCAGTTCTTTTACTGCTGCCAGATATGCTTCTTCTGTCATAGTGCCGCGTACTTTTGCAAAGTGCAGAGCGATCAGATACAGTACAGATACCTGTGTTGTATAGCCTTTTGTGGAAGCAACTGCGATTTCGGGACCAGCCCATGTGTAAATCACGTCGTCACTTTCTCTGGCAATAGAGCTGCCAACAACGTTTACAATGGAAATGACTTTCAGGCCCTGTCTTTTTGCTTCTTCCAGCGCAGCCTTTGTATCGGCTGTTTCACCACTCTGGCTGATGATGATACACAGTTCACCTTTGTTCAGAATGGGGTTTCTGTATCTGAATTCAGAAGCGATATCCACTTCAACGGGAATTCTTGCGATTTCTTCCATCACATATCTGCCAACGATACCTGCATGCATTGCTGTACCGCAAGCCACGATATGGATTCTGCCGCAGTTTTTGATTTCTTCTTCTGTCAGAGAGATTTCGTCCAGTTTGATGTCTGTTTCTGTCAGACGAGGCTGGATTGTTTTGTTCAGCACTTCGGGCTGTTCCATGATTTCCTTCATCATGAAGTAGTCATAGCCACCTTTTTCTGCTGCTGCGATATCCCATGTTACATGGTAGATTTCTTTTTTGATTTCGTTGCCTTCAATGTCAACCAGAGTTACACCGTCATTTTTCAGCACAGCGATTTCGTATTCATCCAACAGGTAATAATCTCTTGTGTATTCCAGCAGAGCAGGAATATCAGATGCGATATAGTTTTCGCCTTTGCCCAGACCAACCAGCAGGGGGCTGCCTTTACGTACTGCCACCAGTGTGTCAGGGTGTTCGCTGCACATGATACCCAGCGCATATGCACCGCGGATCATACCCAGCAGTTTTCTTGTAGTGGAGATCATGTCACCGTCATACAGATCTTCGTACAGGTGTGCCACTACTTCTGTATCTGTTTCGGATTTGAATTCCACGCCTTTTGCTTTCAGCATTTCCTTCAGTTCCAGATAGTTTTCAATGATACCATTGTGTACCACGGAAATTTTGCCGCTCATGCTGTTATGAGGGTGGCTGTTTGTTTCGCTGGGTTCACCGTGTGTTGCCCAGCGTGTATGGCCAATACCGATATGAGAAGGTTTCTGACCGTCTTTCTCCAGCTTTTCAGCCAGGCCAGCCAGTCTGCCTTTCACTTTGATGGTACGGATGCCATCTTCATATACGGAAATACCTGCAGAGTCATAACCGCGGTATTCCAGCTTGGACAGACCGTTCAGCAGTACAGGTACTGCCTGATCGCCGCCAATATATCCTACGATTCCGCACATAGTTTTCTTCCTCCTAAAATTTATTCGTCCGTTGCCTTTCTTTTGTCGGGAGCGTTGCTGCTCCGTTTTGTAAAAAGGCCTGCGACCCTGAACGAAAGGGCGAGGGGCATCCGCCGAATTTTCGATAAACCCCTGCCTCGTCAGCCGTGAATCACGGCTCTGGCGCTTAAAAATAGTAATATATCAAATCACATACTGTATCCAGTGTATAATTCGACAAGATATTATATCATCTTTTCTCCTTTCGGTAAAGTCTTTTTCCCATTTTATGCGGTTTTCCGCTGTCTTTGTGCCTTTCCGATGAAAATCTTCAGAAAATTGAAAGAAATTCGTTATTGGATGATTGGCAAAGATATACTATAATAAGAACGAGAAGAAATCAGAATGACCCCACCGAAAAGGAGGAATACATATGAAAAAATTACTGGCAATCATTCTGGCAGGTACAATGCTCTTCGGCCTTGCAGCCTGCAATAAAACCGAACCTACAACAGATGAAAACACTATGCCCGAAAACATGGCATCCATGACCGCACCCATTGATGCACTGGCAAGATGCATGCTGGAAAATGGTCTGGAATATGATCCCGAAGATCCCGACTTTTTCTGGACTGCCCTGTATTACTTTACAGGCGGCTATGGTCTGAACCATGAACTGGTAACAGAAAAAGAAGGTACCTATCAGCTGCAGATCCCCACTCCTGTCATGCAGGAACACGCAACTGCACTCTTTGCAGATTACACCGGTCTGTTTGACCTTCCTTCTATCATGAAAGGCAATATTTCCTACGATTCCGGCTGGGATGCTTATTCTGTTTCCCGCGGTGACATCGGTCTTTCCCAGATGCAGATCATTTCCTACGAAAAGACAGAAGATGGCCATCTGCTCAGAACACATCTGCTGTCTGCAGATTCTGAAGAAGAACTGATCCAGGCGTATGATGTTACTCTGGTAGATAATGCTTCTGTGGATGGTATCGAAAATCCCCTGTATTTCTACAGCGTAAAAGACATCGTTCCTGTGGCGGCAGAAACTCAGCCTGACAGCGAAGCAACTGTAGAAACTGCCATCTTCAACGGTCTTGCAGATTCCCATACCGCAGAACTGACTCTGACAGACGGCTCTGTACAGCCCTTCCAGTTCGACCCCAATTCTGACATAGCAAAAGTGATTGGCAGTCTGGTGGAAGGTGATGGCGTTACCATTGGTTATGTAGAGCAGATAAACGGCAGCCTGATGCTCATTTCCGTAGAATAAAACAAAAATAAAGGATTCCCTGAAAGGGAATCCTTTTTATTTTGTCCAGCCATATTTTTCTGCAATTCTTTCTGCCACAAGGATACCATCCACCGCCGCAGAAACGATACCGCCTGCATAACCGGCACCTTCCCCTGCAGGATAGACACCTCTGTAACGAAGGCTCATGCCTTTTTCATCACGAACAATACGGATGGGAGAAGAACTGCGGCTTTCCACCGCTGTCAGCAATGCATCCGCTCTGTCAAAACCTTTCAGTTTTCTGCCCATGGCAGGCAGAGCTTCACGCAATGCTTCTGTCATAAATACAGGGAAGATATCATCCATGCTGCATTCTT
>JAFZDV010000054.1 GCA_017560955.1 Anaerotignum sp. | reverse complement strand
CTTCGTCTTCCACTTCGATGATTTCCACTTCATCCAGAGGAATATATTTTTCACCGCCGGGCAGGAATTTTTCAATTTCGGCCCACAGTTCTTCTACACCTGTTTTCTTTTCACCGGAGAAGGGAATCAGAATGTCACCAGCACCCAGTTTCAGTGTCTTTCTGATAACAGAAAGATGTTTCTGGATCTGGCTGCGGTTGATCTTATCAGATTTTGTTGCACAGATGATGATATCAAAACCGAAGTGTTTCAGCCATTCATACATCATGATGTCGTTTTTGCCAGGTTCGTGGCGGATATCGATCAGCAGGATGATTGCCTGCAGTTCTTTTCTTTTCTGCAGATATTCTTCCATCATCTGGCCCCATTTTGCCACTTCAGACTTAGGCACTTTCGCATAGCCGTAGCCGGGCAGGTCAACCACATACATCATGTCGTTTACACCATAGAAATTGATAGTTCTTGTTTTACCGGGCTGAGAAGATGTTCTTGCCAGTGCTTTTCTGCCCAGAATGGCATTGATCAGTGTGGATTTACCTACATTGGATTTACCTGCAAAAGCGATTTCAGGCAGGCCATCCTGAGGGTAATGGGAAAAATTTGTCCCGATATATTTCAGATCACAGTTTTTGATTTTCATGCTTTTTCCCCCTTCACAAGTGCTGCCGCCAGCACATCGTCCATGGTTTCAGCCAGAACAAATTCCATACCCTCTCTGATTTCAGGAAGAATTTCGTTCAGGTCTTTTTCATTTTCCTTGGGCAGAACAACTGTCTTGATGCCGACTTTTTTCGCCGCCAGCACTTTTTCCTGCAGACCGCCGATGGCCAGCACTCTGCCGCGGATGGTCACTTCCCCTGTCATGGCAACATCATTGTGTACGGGTGTGCCTGTCAGGGCGGAAATCATGGCTGTAGCCATAGTTACGCCTGCAGAAGGGCCGTCTTTGGGTGTTGCACCTTCGGGAATATGGATATGTATATCATTCTTTTTATAGAAATCAGATTCCAGCTTGAATTCTTCATATCTGGAGCGGATAAAGCTGATAGCGGCTTCAGAGGATTCCTGCATCACCTTGCCCAGATTACCTGTTACTTTGAATTTACCTTCACCGAGCATCACATTCACTTCCACAGAAAGAGTTGTGCCGCCTACTCTTGTCCACGCCAGACCTCTTACGATACCCACCTGAGGTTTGCTGTAGATTGTTTCGGGCATGAATTTTCTTGCACCCAGCAGGTCTTCCAGATTCTTCGCAGAAACTGTCATGGATTTCTTATCGCCGCCCATGATAGTCGTTACTGCCTTACGGCAAACTTCACCAATGACTCTTTCCAGCTGACGCACGCCCGCTTCTCTTGTATAGCCGTCGATGATCGTATCAATGGCATCTGTTTTGAATTTCAGCTGTTTTGCTGTCAGACCATGGCGTTTTCTCTGTTTTGCCACCAGATGATTTTCTGCAATATGCAGTTTTTCATTGGCAGTATAACTGGACAGTTCAATAATTTCCATTCTATCTCTCAGAGGGCCGGGGATAGTATCCAGACTGTTTGCTGTACACATGAACAGTACCTTTGACAGGTCATAGGGCTGCTCTACGAAATGGTCACGGAATGTGCTGTTCTGTTCAGGGTCAAGCACTTCCAGCAGTGCCGCCGCAGGGTCACCGTTATGAGAAACACCGAGTTTATCCACTTCATCGAACAGGATCAGAGGATTCACTGTACCTGCCTGTTTCATGGCATTGATGATACGGCCGGGCATTGCGCCGATATATGTTCTTCTGTGGCCGCGGATCTCTGCTTCATCCTTCACGCCGCCCAGAGACATTCTCACATATTTTCTGTTCACCGCTTTTGCAATGGAACGAGCGATGGATGTTTTACCTACACCAGGAGGGCCCACCAGACAAAGGATGGTCGCGTTTTCCTCAGGGGCATTCTTGCGAACCGCAAGGAATTCCAGCACACGTTCTTTTACCTTTTTCATGCCGTAGTGGTCTTCATCCAGAATTTCCGCCGCCTTTTTCAGGTCGAAAGCTTCTTCTGTTCTTTCTGTCCAGGGCAGAGAAAGCATGGTTTCAATGTAGGTTCTGGAAACATTCGCCTCAGGAGAAGTCACAGGGATCTTCATCATGCGGTCGATTTCCTTTTCCACCACTTCTTTCACATGTTCGGGAGGGTTCTTTTCTTCCAGCTGTTTACGATATTTTGCCGCATCAGCACCTACGCCATCCTTGTCGCCCAGCTCTTCCTGAATCACTTTCAGTTCTTCTCTCAGATAATATTCTCTCTGATTCTGGTCGATTTTCTGTTTTGTTTTATTTTCGATTTCTCTTTTGATATCCAGAATTTCTCTTTCTTTCTGCATCAGGGCAATCACAGCCTGCAGTCTTTCAAAGGGATTCAGAATATCAATAAATTCCTGTTTGCGGTTGAAGGGCAATTCCAGACCTGCCGCCATCACATCGGCCAGCTGACCGGGTTTTGTGGCAGAAAGCACATTGCCCATCAGATCCATTGCCGCTGTATTGGGCGCCAGTTTCAGATATTCTTCATATTCTTCCACAGCGATTTTCATGATGGCCTGAATCTGTTCGGAAGGCTCTTCATCAAAATCCTGAGGAATCGTTGTGATTTCACCGTAATCGCAGTTTTTCACATGGATATTTTCCAGTCTGCCGCGGCATTTGCCTTCTACGATCACATGTGTCAGGTTACCGGGCAGTTTCAGCACCTGTTTCAGTTCCGCCAGCACACCAATATCATACAGATCATTTCTGGAAGGATCAGGTACATTAGGGTCTCTCTGTGTCACCAGAAAAATCTCTTTTCCGTTTTCTTCTGCCGCCTGCAGAGCATCCAGAGATTTCTGTCTGCCTGCGGGGAAGCTGATGGCCATACCGGGGAAAATACTCAGGCCGCGCAAAGCAATCATCGGCACGATGATCGGTTGTTTTTTCTCCATTTTCTTCACCTCATATAACATCAAAGTTTTTTCTCAAACCGTCTATTTTTGTTTTTTCAGGCAGAAACGCATACTTTTCCACCTTAACTAAATAGTATACTACAAATGTATGCTTTGGTCAAACATTGTCAGAAAAAGAAAAGAGAATTTCTCACGAAATCCCCTTTTCTTTCAATAGTTCCATCCCATCCGCCAGACTTTCCGGCAGGAAAACACCTTCCAATATTTCCTGCACCTTTTCCACAGGGATCACTTCCAGTTCCCCTCCACCGAAACTTTCCTTCCAATTTTCTTTCGGCAGGAAGACACAAGTTACCCCAGCCTCTTTTGCCGCCCGCAGTTTTTCCTCCACACCACCCACAGGCAAAACCTGCCCATGGATGGAAATTTCTCCCGTCAGGGCAATGGTATGAGGTACAGGCTTTCCAACAAAAGCCGAATAGACTGCCAGAAACATAGCCGTACCTGCCGAAGGACCATCCACAGGAACTCCTCCCGTAAAATTGATGTGGACACTGTACTCTTTTCTCGAAAAACCAAACTGCTCCATGACTGTCAGCACATTTTCCGCCGCAGAACGGGCATTGCTTTTCCGTCGACTGCTGCCCTGTATGCTTTTCAGCTCTTCCTCCTCCACAATCCCCGTGACCGTCAGTCCCGTTTCTCCTTTTCTTACCGTTGCCTCTACTGTCAGGATCGTACCGCCGTCAGGCTGTACACCCAAACCATTGACTACGCCAATCTGCGGCTTATCAGCAATCTTTTTCTGATAACGCGGCTGATACCGTCCCGTTTCCGCTGCCCATTCCAGTTCTACCGCCGAAATGTAGTTTTTCCCCTCCATCTGCACCAGAGAAACCATGGACTGTACCAGATTCACCACATCCCTGCCGCCGGTCGCATAGCAGGCAATGTTCTCACAAAGGTCTTTTTCATATCCTACGCCTGCTTTTTTCAGGCTGTTTTCCGCAATTATTTCTACCGAATGTTTATCCAGTCTGTCAAAAAAAATCTCTGTACATCGTGAACGTAGGGCATCGGGAATTTCTTGAGGACTTCTGGTCGTTGCCCCGATCAGACGAAAATCCGCAGGGATGCCTTTACGAAAAATCTCATGGATGTAGGTCGGTATATTTTTACTGCTGCGACTGTAATAGCTGCTCTGAAATCTTGCCACCCTATCCTCCAGAACCTTCAGCAGTTTATTCATCTGTATCGGATGTAGTTCTCCTATTTCATCAATAAACAGCACCCCACCATGGGCATCGCAGACGGCTCCCGGTCTTGGTCTGGGAATCCCTGCACTGCCGAACGCCCCTGCCCCCTGATAAATGGGGTCGTGGACAGACCCCATCAGCGGATCAGCAATATTCCGCTCGTCAAACTGCAATGTAGTCGCATCAATTTCCACAAACTTTGCCTGTTCCCGAAAAGGGGAATCTCCTTTTTTCTTTGCCTCCTCCAGAATGAGCCTTGCCGCCGCCGTCTTCCCCACACCGGGAGGGCCATAAATCAGGATATGCTGTGGATTCGGGCCACACAGAGCCGCCCTCAGAGCTTTGATAGCTTTTTCCTGCCCGATGATTTCGTCCAAGGTTTGCGGTCTTGTCTGTTCCGCCAGAGGCTCCGTCAGCCGAATCTCCCGTAACATGGCCAGCCGATCCATTTCCACCATATTATCTTCAAATTTCAGGCCTTCTCCGCCCTTTCTGCGGCTGCTTTTCCAGAAGTGCCATGCCCCCAGTCCGAAAAATGCCAACTGGGCAAATACAAGCAGATTCCATTCCACATCCATCTCTCCTTTTTCCATTGTTGGAAATAGTATCTCTGAAAGTGGCGGAATCATACAAAAGAAAAAAGGACGCACCTGCGCCCTTATACTTCATTTAAATCAGACAGAAAACCATCAATAAACTGTTCTTCCGGAATGCTGTATTCGATATGATGTTCCCAATCCACATGATTATCCATCACAAGGAACTGGAACATCCCGAAACTGAGCAGTCCGCTCAGCAATGTGCCAACCACTGCAAGGATCATCCATGCCTTTGCAAAATTTTTTCTGTTGGGACTGCCATTTTTCCCAATGATCCAGAAAATACATACAATGATATTCACCACAGGGATCGCTAGAATAATCAGCATCAGCAGATAGTCCCAGACAGAAAGCACCTCCCCTTTTTCTTCCTTTTTCTCATCTTTTATATTTTCTTCTTTAAAGGCTTCTTCTTTTTCCAGAGGCATACCGCAGTGCATACAGAAAGAATCCTCTGCTTTTACTGCGCCGCCGCATTTTTTACAGACTCTCGACATATTTCATTCTCCTTCCCGAAAATTTCCTGATAATTGTCGTTATCATATCATAATAATCGGATTTAGAAAAGTCCCTTGACAATATTTAAGAAATTCTTTAAACTTTTGTCCATTATACTTAAGAAATGGAGGGAAACTGATGAAAACAACCGAATTGACCCGCGTCGCCCTGCTGACGGCAGTGCTGTGCATCCTTGCGCCCATCAGTATACCTGTTCCCTTCAGCTCTGTAGCTTTGTCCCTTGCAACCTTTGCCATCTACCTGATGGCTTACATATTAAAACCAAAACAGGCGCTGGTTTCTGTCGTCCTGTATCTTCTGCTGGGTGCTGCAGGCCTTCCCGTTTTCGCAGGATATCTTGGCGGCATCAGCCGTTTTGCCTCTCCCAACGGTGGTTATCTCATCGGTTATCTGGCTGCTGTCGGTATCGGTTCATGGTTTGTGCAGAACCATTCCAATGCGTCCCTTCAGATCGTCGGACTTCTTTTCGCCACACTTTCCCTGTATCTCATAGGAACATTCTGGATGGCATATACCACAGGCATTGCACTTTCCGCCGCCCTCTGGTCTGGTGCACTGCTTTATCTTCCTTTCGATATCATAAAAATGCTGTTTGCCATTTATCTGGGCAGAAAAATACAGAAACATATAAAATAAAGCCTTCGGAAATCAAATTTCCAAAGGCTTTTTCTTTTTAAAGAATCAATGTTGTTGCAATGCTGAAATATACCACCAGCGCGATGGCATCGACTACTGTAGTGATCAGAGGACCAGCCATCATAGCAGGGTCCAGTTTGACCGCCTTCGCCAGAATAGGCAAACTGCAACCCAGTGTTTTTGCCAGAACAACCGCAACACCCATACTGATAGAAACAGTCAGGTCAATATTGAAAGGTGTGCTGTTATCAAAGAAGCTCATTCTGATCATATTGACGATGGCAAGAACCAGACCGCACATCGCACCGACACGCAGTTCTTTGAACACAACTTTCATCGTATCACGCATCTGGATTTCCCCCAGAGCCAGACCACGAATGATCATAGCAGAGGCCTGAGAGCCTGCGTTACCGCCAGTACCTGTGATAATGGTCATGAAACTGGAAAGAACTACAACAGAATCCAACAGCTCCTGATACATACCGATAACAAAGGCACTCAGCGTACCGGAGATCATCAGTACACACAACCAGGGAATACGGTTTTTCGCCAGACCAAAGACGCTCATTTTCAGATATTCATCATCGGAAGGCAGGACAGCATTCATCAGCTCCATATCTTCTGTTGTTTCCTGTTCAATAACGTCCACGATGTCATCGACAGTGATGATGCCAACCATTCGGTTCTCTTTATCTGTTACAGGCAGAGCCATCCAGTTATATTTTTTGAAGATGTTTGCTACTTCTTCCTGGTCATCCAGTGTATTTACGGACATTACATCATCCTGCATCAGATCGCCAACTGTTGCGTCATCATCGGCACAGATGAGGGTTCTCAGGGGCACAACGCCGATCAGTTTTCTCTGGGCGTCGATAACATAGCAGGTATAGATGGTTTCCTTATCCATCCCTACTTTTTTGATTTCGGACAGAGCATAAGATGCTGTCATATGGGCACGCAGACGCACAAACTCGATTGTCATCAGGCTGCCTGCAGAGTTTTCAGGGTAATTCAGGAAGCGGTTGATCAGCTGTCTTGTTTCCGCATCCGTATTACGCAGCACCTTTTTGACCAGATTGGCAGGTGCTTCCTCCAGAAAGTCGATCGTGTCATCCAGGAACATTTCATCTACGATGTTGCGCACTTCTCGGTCTGTGATAGACTGTACGATATGTTCCTGTGTGTCATTATCCATATAAGAGAATACTTCCGCCGCCACGTCTTTTGTCAGCAGTCGGAAGATAAACAGCTGTTTATCATCGGAAAGTTCTTCAAAATATTCCGCGATATTGGCAGGCTGTTCTTCATTCAGTTCCTGTTTCAGCTGTACATACTGGCCGCTTTCCATCAGCGCTGTATAGTTTTCAAACAGGATCTGCATTTCTTCATCCATCATATTTTTCACCCCGTTCCAAATAAAAAAAGCACAGGCTTTTTCGATAAAAAAGTTATCTCAAACTGCCGTGCTGTTTATCCGAAAAAAGGGCATAAGGACGCAGAGTCAGCCCAGAAATATAGAAAGAGGCTGTCCCAGATGCACGGCAATATTCATATCAAAAAATCGTCGGTTACCCTCAGGTTCTAAGGGGATACTGTCTTTACTATGACTGCCGTCCATTCCGTTTCACCTCACCTTTCCTAACTGTAATAATACACATCTATTTCAGTATATTCCTTCAAAAAATTTCAGTCAACACCCTTTCTGAAAATTTGTTGAAAAGTTTGCAGTTCCTATTGGATACTGCTGTTTTTTTTGATATACTATGGAAGAAACATAGCATAAAATGCAATTTTAAGGAGGAAATTTCAATGGCTCTCAAAGATACATTACAGGAATTTAAGGAATTTGCAGTAAAAGGCAATGTAGTTGACATGGCTGTCGGCGTTATCATCGGTGGTGCATTCGGTAAAATCGTTACTTCCTTTGTAAATGACCTGATCATGCCCTGCATCGGTAAAATCACAGGCGGCACAGACTTCACACAGATGTACCTGCCTCTGGATGGCAACACATATGCAACACTGGAAGAAGCTCAGGCTGCAACAGCAACAATCGCTTACGGTTCCTTCATCACACAGGTACTGGATTTCCTGATCGTTGCGATCGTGATTTTCGCTGCACTGAAAGTTCTGGTAAAATTCAAAAAACCTGAAGCACCCGCACCCGAAGAAGCGCCTACAACAAAAGTATGCCCCTTCTGCAAAATGGAAATCCCCATCGAAGCAACAAGATGCGGTCACTGCACATCTGAACTGTAAGTTTTCTTGAGGGTTTCACCCTCAAACTCCCACGAGGAGCTCAGCCCCTCGACCCGATTTGCAAAAGCATTCGCTTTTGCGGGAGGAAATATTTGGGCATGAAAAAAGGAGAG
>JAFZDV010000053.1 GCA_017560955.1 Anaerotignum sp. | reverse complement strand
GGATACCAGAACCAGACCTGTCATCAGACATACAACGATTGTATCCCAGAATACACCAGACATGGAGATCAGAGCCTGTCTAGCAGGGTTTCTTGTAGCTGCACATGCGTCTACGATAGGAGCGGAACCCAGACCGGATTCATTTGTGAACAGACCACGGGATACGCCGGCACGGATACAAGCACCGATTGTAGCACCAACGAAACCGCCGCCTACAGCCTGAGGGTTGAATGCGCCTTTGATGATTATGGAGAATGCTTCGGGGATGTATGCACCGTTGATGAAGCAGATTGCTACACAACCCAGGATATAACCACCAGCCATGATGGGGATCAGTTTTTCACAAACTTTGGAGATGGACTGTACGCCACCCAGGATTACCAGACCTGTCAGAACTGTCAGAACAACAGCTGTGATCATTTTAGGTACGCCGAATGTGTTCAGACAAGATTCAGCGATGGAGTTACCCTGTACCATGTTACCCAGACCGAAACCTGCGAAACCTGTGAAGATTGCGAACAGAACGCCCAGCCATTTCTGACCCAGACCTCTTTCCAGAGCGTACATAGGACCACCGATGTAGGAGCCGTCTTTTGCTCTTACACGGAATTTAACAGCCAGCAGACCTTCAGAGTATTTTGTAGCCATACCCAGCAGACCTGTCATCCACATCCAGAATACAGCACCGGGACCACCTGTACCGATCGCTGTAGCAACACCTACGATGTTACCTGTACCGATTGTAGCAGCCAGAGCTGTTGCCAGAGCAGCAAAACCACCGATATCACCAGATGCTTCTTTATCGGGTGTTACAGACAGTTTGATACCTGTAAATGTTTTTGCCTGGATGCATTTTGTTCTGATTGTCAGGTAGATGTGTGTACCTACCAGAGCTACCAGCATGATGGGACCCCACAGGATACCATTTGCAGCTGTAACAAAATTGTTAAAAGCTTCCATTTATAATTCCCTCCCAATTGAAATTAATGAAAAAATATAATTGCTTTATGAATCTTAACATACTCTTAATTGAAATTAACATTTTCTTTATGCCGTCTGCAAAAAAAATTCCGTCCCACGAAAACGAAATTTCTGCATCACTGCAGGAGTAAGAGTATCATTCCAGATTCAATCACTTCTCGATTTTACCCGATTTTCCCTGAAATTTCAAGTTTTTTTTACACACAGGAAACTACATTCTGTTACTCTTTTATTTATAATATACATAAACCCGCAAATCCTACTTCTATGAAATCAGATAATTTGCACTACACTTGCCTGTAATTTAACAATTTTATCTTAATAACTTCTTTACAATTTCTTTATTATTCTTAACAGGTTTCATGTGGCATATCGCACAAAAAATAGCTCCTTTTTTCCATTTTCTGGAAGATTTCTATCCATTTTGCACATTTGATACACCAATAAAAAAAAGACCTCTGTAAAGAGGTCTTTTTCTGCCCAAAATCCTTATCAGTGGCAATGACCACCGCAGTGATGGTCGTGTTCGCTGCAGCCTTCATGGTCATGATCATGGTGATGTGTACATTCTACAGCCGCATTAAATTCCAGAGTACCATCTGCGAAAGCCTGTGCTTTTTCATCTGCGTTGCCGCTTACGCCGCCGCGCAGTTCGATGCCTTTGGATGCCAGTGCCGCCTTTGCACCGCCGCCGATACCACCGCAGATCAGAACAGATACACCGTTCAGCAGCAGGAAATCTGCCAGCAGACTGTGACCACTGCCAAATGTAGGTACGATTTCACTGCCAACGATTTTACCGTCTTCAATTGTATACATTTTGAATTCTTTTGTATGACCAAAGTGCTGGAACACTTCGCCGTTTTCATATGTTACTGCAATTTTTGTTTTCATCTCTGTTTTCCCCTTTCTTTATCAATCCATTTTTTCCAGATAATCGATCATAGGATCCAGCCATTCCCCTTCATATTCTTCTGCTGCACCTCTGTCGCATTTTGCTGCGATATCAGGGTTGATGGGCAGTTTGCATACCACAGGAATGTTGTGTTTTTCTGCAATCGCATCGATATTGCTGTCACCAAAGATTTTGTGGATCTTTCCGCAGTCAGAACATTTAAAGTAAGACATATTTTCTACGATACCCAGAATAGGCACATTCATTTTCTGTGCCATCTTCACAGCCTTATCCACGATCATGCTTACCAGATCCTGAGGTGTTGTAACGATGATGATGCCGTCCAGTGCGATGGACTGGAATACTGTCAGAGGTACATCGCCTGTGCCGGGAGGCATATCGATGAACATATAATCCACATCACCCCATACAACATCCTGCCAGAACTGTTTTACTGTGTTTGCAATGATAGAACCTCTCCATACAACGGGGTCTGTATCATTGTCCAGCAGCAGGTTGATGGACATCATTTCAATACCTGTTTTGGATTCGCAGGGCAACATACCAAACTGATTGCCATATGCTTTATCTTTCACACCAAAAGCCTTGGGAATGGAAGGGCCTGTGATATCCGCATCCAGGATCGCTGTTTTCTTACCTTTTCTGTTTGTCAGTACTGCCAGAGTAGAAGTTACCATGGATTTACCAACGCCGCCCTTACCGCTGACAACACCGATCACTTTTTTGATATTGCTGTACTGGTTGGGGGGTACTAAAAAATCTGCAGGTTTTCTGCTGCTGCAGTTTGCAGAGCAGCTTCCGCAGTTATGAGAACAATTTTCGCTCATTTGCATTCATCTCCTAAAATATCAGTTTTCCTCTTTTTTGCAACAGATCTGTCCGCATTTACGACCACAGCCGGCATTTTCTCTCTGGCAAAGGTCTACATCGCCGCCTTCAATAAACAGCGTCTTCCCATTGACCAGCGCATCTGCCAGTTTCTGTCTTGCATCGTTATAGATCCCCTGCACCGTCGTACGGGCAATGCCCATCTGTTCGGCACATTCCTCCTGCGTATAACCGGCCAGATCGATCAATCGGATGGTTTCATATTCATCCACCGCCATAACGATTTTTTCTGCACCGTCCCAGAGTCCCATCGGGGCGAAACTGTTGTTTCGGGGCATCCCACAGACGCGTCTGCATTTTCTAGGCCTCGCCATAGAAACGCCTCCTTTTGTTTTCGACATATGTTGCTTTCTTAAGTATACTCTTATTCTGACATATGTCAATATTGTAAAAACAAAAAGCCACGGATTCTTCCGTGGCCTTTATTTTTATGATTCAATTATTCATTATGGCCATATGTTTTCAGCGCCATACCAAATGCCTGTACAACTGCAAACAGAATCATGTAGAAGATGATCGCTTTGCCCAGGGAAATGATCGCTGCCAGTACCATGAAACCACTTGCCAGGATACCAGCCAGAGGAGCAATCACTCTCTGGAATGTGGGCATTTCTTTTTCTTTTACCATCTGCATTACAAAGATGGGGATATACATTGCGTAAATTGTGATGATAGGCAGTTCAGAGCTGTCGAAGCAGAACGCACCGAACCAAGGTGTAGGTGCCAGGTTTGCACCGTAGAAGTATGCCAGCCACAGCATTGCCATCATCAGACCCAGCAGTGCAGAGTTTGTAGGCATTTTTGTTACTTCATCAACTACGCTGAATACACGGGGTCTGGGACCTTCTTTTCTTGCTGCAATTGCATAGAAGCCTCTTGTATTCGCCATCATCAGACCATTCAGAGTACCCAGACAGGAGATTACTACGAATACAAACAGCAGTGTGCCGCCTGCGTTTGTGAATACTGTGGAGAATGCCAGTTTCGCACCAGCTTCGCCGCCAGCCATCATGATTTCATTTTCAACAGCACCAGCCAGACCAACATAATATACCATGTATACGATAACAACAAAAATTGTACCAAATGTCAGTGCACGAGGCAGATTCTTCTTGGAATCTTTCAGTTCGGAGTTGATAGATGTTGCACAGATCCAACCTTCGTAAGCGAAGCAAGTACCTACTACTGCTGTAAACAGAGGGTTACCTGCTACTTCTACGATCGCACCGGAGGACATATTCGCAGCCAGAACACCATTTTTCATACCGAAAATAGTACCAACGATCGCCATCAGGAACAGAGGAATCAGTTTTGCCACAGTTGTGGAAACCTGCAGGATACCAGCCAGTTTAGGAGCCAGAGCATTTACTACATAGCTGCCTACCAGGAACACACCTGCGATTACCATTACTTCAGGACCTACAATGCTCCAGCCCATCAGTACACCAAAATATCTTGCAGAAACCCATGCAACAACGGATGTCATCGCAGGGAAATAAATTGTCGCCATAAACCATGCAAAGAAATATGCGTATCTGGGACCAACCAGAACCTCTGCATAGTCAACAACGCCACTTACTTTTTCGTGCTTTGTTGCCATGATCGCAAAGTTATACGCACAGAT
>JAFZDV010000052.1 GCA_017560955.1 Anaerotignum sp. | reverse complement strand
GAAAAAATACGCATTTTTTTGCGGGATACCCTTGTATACAGAAGACGTTTTGTTTATAATAGAATAGATATGTATGTCCATTTTTGGACTGCAATATAAAGGTAATGTAACTTAAAAGTATTTTATAAAATAGGAGGTAATACCTGTGGACTTTTTAAGCACAATGAAAGCAAAAGCAAAGGCAGACAAAAAAGTGATCGTTCTGCCCGAATCCTATGAAATCAGAAACCTGGAAGCAGCTGCTGAATGTCTGAGAGACGATCTGGCAGACATCATGCTGGTTGGTAACAAAGAAAAAATCATGGAAGCTGCTGGCTCCTTCGATGTTTCCAAAGCAATCTTCGTAGATCCCGAAAACTACGAAAGAATGGATGAACTGGTAGCTGGTCTGGCTGAAGCTAGAAAAAGCAAAGGCATGACTCTGGAAGAAGCAAGAAAAATCCTGCTGGATGATTCCCTGTTCGTTGGTGTAATGCTGGTTAAACTGGGCATCGCTGACGGTATGGTTTCCGGTGCTATCCACTCTACAGGCGACGTACTGCGTCCCGCTCTGCAGATCCTGAAAACAGCACCCGGCACAGAACTGGTATCCTCTTTCTTCATCATGGTTACAAAAACACCTCAGTACGGTGATGACGGCATCCTGCTGTTCGCTGACTGCGCTCTGAACCAGAACCCTACATCCGCTGAACTGGCTTGCATCGCTGGTGACTCCGCTAAATCCTACGCAGCATTCGTTGGTAAAGAAGCAAGAGTTGCTATGCTGAGCCACTCCACAATGGGTTCCGCTAAACACGCTGATGTAACAAAAGTTGTTGACGCTGTTGCAATCGCAAAAGAAAAATATCCCGAACTGAAACTGGATGGCGAAATCCAGCTGGACGCTGCTATCGTGAAAGAAGTTGGCGAACTGAAAGCTCCCAACTCCACAGTAGCTGGTAAAGCAAACGTACTGGTATTCCCTGACATCGACGCTGGTAACATCGGTTACAAACTGGTTCAGCGTTTCGGCGGTGCTGAAGCATTCGGTCCCGTTCTGCAGGGTATCGCTAAACCCGTTAACGACCTGTCCAGAGGCTGCTCCGCTAACGATATCGTTGCTGTAGTTGCTCTGACAAGCGTACAGGCTCAGGTAATGGGCAAATAATTCAACCCAATTAAACATTGTAAAAAATCGGCGGGCGGCTCCGGAAGGAGCCGCACAGCCACTTAAAAAGTATAAAAAACAAAGCGAATTAAAGGAGAGAAAAAAATGAAAGTTCTTGTACTGAATTGCGGCAGCTCTTCCCTGAAGTATCAGCTGATCGACATGGAAACAGAAGGCGTACTGGCAAAAGGTCTGTGCGAAAGAATTGGTATCGAAGGTTCCAGACTGAAACACCAGCCCGCTGGTAAAGATGCAGTTATCTTCGATGACTACCAGGAAGATCACAGCGTTTCCGTTAAAATGGTTCTGGATGCTCTGACACATCCCGAATACGGTGTTGTTAAATCCATGAGCGAAATCAATGCAGTTGGTCACCGTGTAGTACACGGCGGTGAATACTTCGCTAACTCCGTAATCATCAACCAGGAAGTAATCGCTGCAATCGAAAAATGCTGCGAACTGGCACCTCTGCACAACCCTGCAAACCTGATCGGTATCGCTGCTTGTGACAAAATCATGCCCGGCGTTCCTCAGGTAGCAGTATTCGATACAGCTTTCCACCAGACAATGCCCGAAAGAGCTTACATGTACGCTCTGCCTTACGAATACTATGAAAAATACAAAATCAGAAGATACGGTTTCCACGGTACATCCCACAGATTCGTATCTGAAGAAGTTGCTAAAATGCTGGGTAGACCCTACGAAGAAACAAAAACAGTTACATGCCACCTGGGTAACGGCGGTTCCATCTGTGCTGTAAGAAATGGTAAATCCATCGATACAACAATGGGCTTCACACCTCTGGAAGGTCTGGTAATGGGTACTAGAGCTGGTGACATCGACGCAGCTGTAATCACATACCTGATGGAAAAAGAAGGTCTGACAGCAGCTGAAATGGACAACATCCTGAACAAACAGTCTGGTGTACTGGGTATCTCCGGTGTATCTTCCGACTTCCGTGACATCGAAGAAGCTTCCGAAGCTGGTAACGCAAGAGCAGGTATGGCTCTGGACGTATTCGCTTACAAAGTAGCTAAGAGAATCGGTGCTTACACAGCAGCTATGAACGGCGTAGACGCTATCGTATTCACAGCTGGTCTGGGTGAAAACTCCGCTTCCACAAGAAAAGAAATCTGTGACTACCTGGGTTACCTGGGCGTACACATTGACTCCTACAACAACTCTCTGAGAGGTAAAGCACTGGAAATCTCTGCTCCCGACTCCAGAGTAAGAGTATTCGTAATCCCTACAAACGAAGAACTGGTTATTGCAAGAGATACAAAGGAACTGCTTGACAAATAATCAGAATGCCTGTATAATATATCGGTACGACTGTTTAGGGGTGATTTGAAATGATTATCGAAATGGGATATTTGTTCAACAGAAAGGGTGCAACCCTGCCTGTGGAATTGGTTGAAACAATCGATGACGTAAAAGATTATCCCGACGTAGTGGAATTTGTAGAGCCTGTAAGAATTGAGGGAACTCTTAAGAATGAAGACGATGTTTTCGTTCTGGACACAAAGGGTGAAACAACAGTCCTGATGGAATGCAGCTGTTGCCTTGCCCCTGTCAGAAAAGAGCTTAGCTTCGAAATTAAGGAACGTTTTGCTCATACAGGTAGAGACGACGAAGAGACAGAAACTTTTACGGGAGATCAGATCGATCTTGCGGATTTTGTGAAAAGAGGTATCATTGGAGAACTCCCTATGCGCGTTGAGTGCAGGGAGGACTGCAAGGGGCTCTGTCCTATCTGCGGCAAGGATCTGAATGACGGCGATTGCGGATGTGACCGCACGATCAGGGATCCTAGGTTCGAAAGTTTAAGGGCTCTTTTCAATGATGACGAGGAGGTGTAGAAATGGCTGTACCCAAAGGTAGAGTGTCTAAATCCAAAAGAGACAAAAGAAAAGCACAGAGCTGGAAAATCGCAACTCCCAGCCTGGTAAAATGCAGCAAATGCGGCGAACTGATGGTTCCTCACCAGGTTTGCAAAGCTTGCGGCGCTTACAACAAAAAAACAATCGTTAAAGTTGGCTAATTTGCAGCTTTGAGATTCTGGGCGACCCTATGGGTCGCCCTTTGTTGTCTTATGGAAAAGGCTAAAGAACAGAAAATATCTGTTTTTTATCGTTTTTCAGAAAAAATTTCAGAAGAGTGTGACATTTCAGCCATGTTTGCAACGGGAATTGCATTGTTTTTTTGTGCTGAATTCGGTATACTTAAAAGGTAAGTCGTTTGGAAATAAAACCACAGAAAGGTGGAAAAAATATGGATAAGAAAATTATCGTAGCACTGGATGCTATGGGCGGTGACTACGCACCTGTGGAAACAGTAAAAGGTGCAGTAGACGCAGTAAAAGAACTGAATGTAGACATTAAACTGGTTGGTCCT
>JAFZDV010000051.1 GCA_017560955.1 Anaerotignum sp. | reverse complement strand
TGTTGTGAAGGCTGCAACAGGTGAAAACCTGAGCCTGTTTGGGACAGCAGGAAAAGCGACTGCAAAATATGATGGCGAAAAAATCGGTTTTGCGGATATCGGCGAAGGCGATACTGTAAAAGTGACTTATGAAGGTACAACTCTGTCTGCCATTGAAGTGGTTTATTCCAAAGCAGGTATTGGTGGCGCAGAAGAGGATGAAGACAGGAAAACAACAGAAGAAACCTTTGAACTGGTGGATATCACAGAAAGAAAGATCACAGTAAAAGATGGTAAGGATGAAGAAGAATACTATCTGGATGATGATGTGAAAATCACACTGGAAGGTAAGAAAAGCAGTGTAAGTAAGGTTGCAGATGCACTGGAAGATGCGGCATATGATGTAACACTGACGCTGGATGAAGATGAGTATGTTCTGGAAGCGGAAGTGGTGCTGAATGACAATAACCCCACAGAAGGCTATGTGGACGATGTGGATGAAGACGAGATCGTGATCAAAGTCGGTTCCAAGACATACACTTATGATCTGGCGGATGATCTGGATATTGAATATGACGGCAAATCCATGAAATTCAGCAAATTCGAAAAAGATTATGATGATGGCAATTTCTATGTATCTCTGGAACTGAATGACGACGGCGAAGTAGAAGAAATCGTTGTGGAATCCATGGAGGATGAATTTACAGGTACACTGACTTATCTGGGCAGCAAAAAACTGAGATTCGAATCCGGTGGCGATGAATATGAATATGATTATGCCGATGACATGGAAGTTGAGATCGACGGCAAAGGCAGCAGCCTTTCCAAACTGCAGACAGCCTTTAAGGATGATGAAAAATCCTTTACTGTTACGGTAGAACTGGATAGAGATGACGAAGTAGAACTGCTGAGTGCAAAATCCAAATCTGCAAAGAACAATGAAGGCGATCTGGAAGATATCGACGAAGATGAGATCACTATCATTGTAGATGAAAAGAAATATACTTATGATATCGCCGATGACGCTGATGTGGAAATCAATGGCAAGAAACGCGATGTGGAAGACCTGATCGACTATCTGGGTGAATATAAATTTGAAGTAAAACTGGAATTTGACAAGGATGATGAGGTTTCTCTGATCGAAGCAACACTGACAGAAGTGAACGAAGGCGAACTGAAAGACTTGATCCCTTCTCGCAATTTTATGACAGTAGTGGCGGCAAATCTGAACATTGACCTGACTCTGGCTAGTAGTGTAGATATTACACTGGAAGGCGATGAGCTGACACTGGATGAACTGAACAGACAGATTGACTATGCTTTCGGTGATTCTCGTATCTATGTGAAACTGGGCTATAACAGCAGTGGTAAGGTGGACGAGATCGAAGCTATCTGGGAAGATGTTTTTGGTGTGCTGGAATCCATCGATGAAGAAGATGACGAAATCGTGATCAAAGAAGATGGAAGCAAAGAAACGTATGAACTGGGCAGAAACGTAGAATTCAACTATAAGCTGTCTGTGGCAGTGGATGAGGACGATTATAAGAAGAATCTGAGATATGACGATGATCTGGATGGTCTGCAGGATTTCCTGGATGATTGTGACAAAGCAAAGGATGACTGTGAAATCATTCTGACACTGGATAAAAATCAGAAAGTTTCCAGAATCACAGTTATAGCAAGATAAAAAGCGAGACCCTGAAGCGAAGGCTTCGGGGTCTTTTTGTTTGTTTTGTATAAAAAAAGATACAAAAATTGTGCAACATTCTTATTTACTTTAGCGTAGTAACGTGATAATATAATGAAGAACCGAGGGACACCTCGAAAAACAATTTTAAGAAAACAAAAGGGGAGATAAATTATGAAAAAATATTTAGCACTGTTTTTAACAATGGTTATGGGCGTATCCGTACTGACAGGCTGCGGCGGTTCTGAAGCAGAAGCTCCTGCAGAAGAAAAAACAACATTCACAGTTGGTTTTGACGCAGAATATCCTCCTTACGGCTATAGAACAGAAGATGGCGACTATGCTGGCTTCGACCTGGATCTGGCTGCAGAAGTTTGTGCCAGACAGGGTTGGGAACTGGTAAAACAGCCCATCGACTGGAACGCAAAAGATATGGAACTGAACTCCGGTGCAATTGACTGTATCTGGAACGGTTTCACAATGAACGGCAGAGAAGATTCCTACCTGTTCTCTGAACCTTACGTAGATAACTCCATCGTTTATGTAGTAAATGCAGATTCCGACATTCAGACAGAAGCTGATCTGGCTGGCAAATATGTGATCACACAGGCTGGTTCCTCCGCTCTGGCTGCTCTGCAGGATAAAGCAGACGTTGTTGCTACATTTGCAGCACTGGATGAAATCGCTGATTACAACACAGCATTCATGAATCTGGAAGCAGGTACAAATGACGCGATCGCAGTAGATATCGGCGTAGCACAGTACCAGCTGCAGACAAAAGCAGACAAATTCAGAATGCTGGAAGAACCTCTGTCCACAGAACAGTATGCAATCGGTTTCCGTATGGATGATACAGAACTGAGAGATACAGTACAGGCTACACTGAATGAAATGGTAGAAGACGGCACATTCATGGAAATCGCTTCCAAATATGCTGATTACAACCTGGACAAAATGGTTTGCCTGGGCAAATAATTCAGAAATCAAATAACGATAATATAACAGGTAAGACGGCAGGAAATCCTGCCGCCTTTTCCTGCGTTTAAGGAAACATTAAAAAGTGTCTTTAAAATCCCCTTTTTGAAAGATATTTGTAAAAAAGAAAGGAATTATTACTATGAATCTTACTGTTGTCATGCAGCAGCTGGTCGGCGGTATGGGTGCATCCCTGCTGATCTTCGTGCTGACTCTGTTATTCTCTATGCCTCTGGGTCTGGCAGTTGCCTTTGGTCGTATGTCCAAGTTCAAACCTCTGCAGGCTATCATCAAATTTTTCATTGCGATCCTGCGTGGTACACCTCTGATGCTGCAGCTGTTGGTTGTGTTCTTCGGTCCTTACTATATGTTTGGTCTGACACTGCCCAGAAGTTACCGTTTCATCGCGGTAATCGTTGGTTTTGCCATCAACTATGCAGCTTACTTCGCGGAAATCTATCGTTCCGGTATCGAATCCATCCCCAAGGGCCAGTATGAAGCGGCGGCTGTTCTGGGTTATAATAAACAGCAGACATTCTTCAAAATCATCTTCCCTCAGATGGTAAAACGTGTACTGCCTCCCGTAACAAATGAAGTAATCACTCTGGTAAAAGATACATCTCTGGCATTCGTTCTGACATACGAAGAAATGTTTACAGTAGCAAAACAGATCGCAGCGGCACAGACAACCATCATGCCTCTGTTCGTTGCAGGTGTGTTCTATTTCATCTTCAATGCTGTTGTGGCATTTGCGATGGAACGTATTGAAAAGAAACTGAGCTATTATCGCTAAGAAAGGAGGGCTCGACTATGAAAAAAGTATTGGAAATCAATCATTGTAACAAAAGCTTTGGCGACAACGAAGTTCTGAAAGATATCTCCCTGTCTGTTTCTGAAGGTCAGGTAGTGTCTATTATCGGCCCTTCCGGTTCCGGTAAATCCACACTGCTGCGCTGTGCAACTCTGCTGGAAACAATGGACGGCGGCGACCTGATTTATCTGGGCGACTATGCAGCAAAGGCAGATGCAGAAGGCAAAGCGGTTTACGGCGATAAAGATACACTGCAGGCGGTGAAAAAACATTTTGGTCTGGTATTCCAGAACTTCAATCTGTTCCCTCACTACTCTGTTATGAGAAATATCACAGAACCTCCTATCCTGATCGGCAAACGCAATAAGGATGAAGTTTATGCAGAAGCAAGAGAACTGCTGAAAAAAATGGGTCTGGCTGATAAGGAAGATGCATATCCCTGCGAACTGTCCGGCGGTCAGCAGCAGCGTGTATCCATTGCCCGTGCTCTGGCAATGAAACCTGCCATCCTGTTCTTTGATGAACCTACATCCGCACTGGACCCTGAACTGACAGGCGAAATCCTGAAAGTTATCAAGGACCTGGCGGCAGAACATATGACAATGGTAATCGTTACCCATGAAATGTCCTTTGCCCGTGATGTTTCCGACCATATTATTTTCATGGACGGCGGCGTGATCGTGGAAGAAGGCGACCCTAAAGAACTGATCAATAATCCTAAACAGGATCGTACAAAGGCATTCCTGAGCCGTTTCCAGCAGTAAGGAAGTGGTTGGATGGAACTGAAATTCATCAAAACCAGCCCGACGGAAAACATGACCCTTCTCATCGAGACCCCTGTGCCCAGAGAGCAGCATCTGGAAATCGCGGAGAAACTCATTGCCTATGGCAGCGTTTATGCGGAACAGGCAGGCTATATCGAAGAACCTGAAAATCCTGCGGCGGAAAAACGCCTGCAGATGATGGCAGGGGAATTCTGCGGTAATGCGTCCCTTTCTCTGGCGGCAGTTGTGGCAGAAGAAAAGGGGCTGAAAGTGGGCGAAGAAACGGAAATCATCCTTGAGGTTTCCGGAGCGGACAGTCTGGTAAACTGTCGCATGAAAAAAGAAGAAAAAGGCTGGTCCGGCAGAGTGGCAATGCCCCTGCCCAAAGCCATCGAACATAAGAAATTCCATTTGGAAGACGAAACTTACGAACTGGCGGAAGTCATTTTTGAAGGCATCAGCCATATTATCGTTCCGGTATCCTTTTGGGGAGAAAATGCTGTAAAAAAAGCAGAACTGGCGGCGAAGGTCTGGGCGGAACATATGCCTGCGGCTTTCGGTATCCTCCTTTTTGATGAAGAAAAAGGTGAATGTCAGCCTCTGGTTTCCATACAGGGTGCGACCCTCATCTGGGAAAGGGGCTGCGGCAGCGGTACTTCTGCTGTGGGTGCGTATCTGGCCATGAAAGCAGGAAAATCTCTT
>JAFZDV010000050.1 GCA_017560955.1 Anaerotignum sp. | reverse complement strand
CATTTCAGAAAGAGGAATTTCTCTGTCCAGCAGGAAAGATGCTGTTTCATGGTGAATTTCTTCCAGTCGTTTCTGGTCTTTTTTACGGATCTGGGCATCCTTCTCCGCCGGAGAAAGGCTAAGTCTTTCTGTGACAGAACGAACCACGAAATGATTTTCGTCAGCGGAATTTCTGAACTGTGTCCAGATAGGAACGAAGGAAACTTCTGTTACATTTGGTGCTTCGTCTGCTACCTGCTCTACGGTCAGATGCAGGATGATGGAAGCATTTCTGGGGGGTGTTGTCTGAGAAGAAATGAAATTGCCCAGGGAATAAATGATAAAACCGTCATGGACGCCATTGCCGTGGTCTACTTTTCTGTATTCCATCTTCTGCAGTACATGGGGATGGCTGGCAAGAACGATATCCGCCCCTGCTTCAAACATCATATCCGCCCAGTTTACAAAGATATCTCTGGGGTATGTTTCATATTCATTGCCCATATGAGGCATCACTACTACCACATCAGCATGTTTTCTTGCTTCTCGGATGTCAGAAACCATCAGGTCTTCATCGATGAGATTTACCAGATAAGCATCTGGCACAGGGATGCCGTTGGTGCTGTAAGTATAGGAAAGGAAGGCAAATGTGATGCCATTGACTTCTTTATAGAAAATCGTATCTCTTTCCTCCTGAGAACGATACGTACCAAAATGCTCGATGCCATATGCATCCAGCTTGTCCAAAGTGCGGATGACACCATTTCTGCCTGTATCCATGCTGTGGTTATTGGCTGTAGTCAGCAGGTTAAAGCCTGCATCCTTCACTGCATCCAGAAAACTATCCGGTGTATTGAAACAAGGGAAGGAAGAATAAGGTCTGTCTGTGCCGCCAAAGGTCAGTTCCAGATTGCCGATGACCAGATCATTCCCTGCAAAATATTTCTTTGCATCCTGAAAATTGTGCATGAAATCATAAGTATCTGTGGAAGGATCATAGGCTTCATTATACTGATAATCATGTACCATGATATCCCCTACCACCGCCATTTTCACTGTCTTCACTTCAGGCACAGGTTCTCCTGCCGTTGCACTGTAGGTCTGTTCCTCTTTCCCGCAGGCTGACAGCAGAAATACCATCGTCATCATCAATGCCATTATTTTCTTCATACCATTCCACCCCTTTTATGGTAAACAAATGTCTTCAATAGGAAGTATAGCATATTCAGAGTAATAAAAAAAGCCTCGGATATGATCCGAGACTTGATTTTTATTCGTGATTACCCTGTTCCATTTTTTTCATTTCTTCTTCCAGAAGGCCATCTTCGTTATAAGTCAGACCTTTTTCAATATTTTTGCGTCTGTTTCTTCTTGTGAAGTAGAATGCGATCAGAGAAAGAACCGCAGGCACCAGCATATAGAAGAAGAAACCGATATCGTGGAAGATAAAGCCAAGGCCAACACCCAGCAGTAAAGTCAGACCGATAAATACCAGACCGGGAACGGCTGTTTCAGACTTCGCGGAGATCATACCTTCCATGATAACGAATACCAGATACAGGGAAAGTGTCTGGCCATAGGACAGAATGATTTCCATTACACCATCTACAGGAAATAAAAACATATTCAAACACCTCTGTCAGTTAGATTTTTTTCAACATTACCCTTTATTCTAACATTTTGAGATAGCTAAGTCAATAAAGTCAGAACTTTCCGCCGCCACCGCCGAAACTGCGTCCGCCGCCGCTGAAGGTGGAAGAACCGCCGCCCCAGCTGCCGCCGCCATGGAAGCCGCCGCCGTGATGATTGTCATCATCTCTGGGGATGGGCATGATGGAAGTATGGGTATTGGCGAAGGAATCTCTGTTCACTGTCAGATAAAAGCCGTTTTCCTTCAGGTATGCCCTGCCGTCTGTAAAAGGTTTCACATTTCTGCAGGATTTTCGCATACTGCCAACGGCCATGGCTGCAATGATCAGTGCAAAAACTGCCGCAATGACCACAGAAGTGGCAATACTTTTCACTTTCTGGGTTTTGGAATAATCAGAAAGATAGGAATCTGGATCTTTCTGGTAAGTGGCATATTCACCGGCGTAATGATTGAGATCCATATACAGGGTAAAAAAAGCATTATAATAATCCCCATCGGAGAGGAAACTTACCATATTATCCCACATCACATCAATGTAATAATCTGTATAGATATCGATGGCTTTGCCGCAGGTGATGATCTGTCCTTCTCTGTTTCCCATATCCAGTACAAAAATCACACCATCGTAATTTTCGCCCAGACCAAGGTTCTGTTCCACATAAAAATCTGCGCCATACTGCTGTACAGTTTTTCCTTCAGTGTCATTGGTGGTCAGGAAGGCTAAATCCATGCCCCAGTTTTCCTGCATATCCTGTACCCACAGGTGCATTTCTCTTTCGTCTTCATCAGAAATGAGTTCCGCATAGTCGAAAACGCGCTGTTCTGTCATTTCTTCTGCAAAAACAGGCAGTGCAGAAAACAGCATCACAAGGGCTGTCAGAAATACCAGTAATCTCTTT
>JAFZDV010000049.1 GCA_017560955.1 Anaerotignum sp. | reverse complement strand
GTTGTACCTTCATAAGTCACTTTTACAGTATCGCCTTCGCCGATATCCGCAAAACCGATTTTTTCGCCATCATATTTTGCAGTCGCTTTTCCTGCTGTCCCAAACAGGCTCAGGTTTTCACCTGTTGCAGCCTTCACAACAACAAACAGGTCACCATTCTGCATGATGCTTCTGGTCGTAACTGTGCCTGCTGCTGTTTTCTGAGAAGTCACAGGCGCCTGTGTACCTGTTTCTGTCAGTTTGTTATATGTTTTTACAGAAAGCACCGCCATTTCCGCACGGGAAATATTTGCTTTGGGGTTGAATTTATTATCTGTATCACCAACCATCAGATTTGCTCTGTTCAGCAGTTCCAGATAAGGCACAGCCGCCGCAGAAACAGAACCCTTATCCTTATAGGACAGTGCTGCACCGGATTTCGTATCATATCCATTTACTGTATCCAGTGCTTTACCGAAGATCACACCGACATCTTCTCTGTTTGCCGCTTTTGTATTAATCTTGTTGGCATTGCCCTGCAGTTTGTTCAGGTCAGATGTTGTCAGAATGGAATTTTCCAGAGCATAAGCAGTTGCCTTATATGCCCAGTCAGGGATATTGTAAGCACCGATGACAGGTTTCCATTTTGTCACAGTTGTATTGCTGACATCCTGACCACTGTACACTCTCATGATGGAATACATCAGCTGTACTGCTTCACAGTATGTTACATTGTTTCTGGGTTTGCAGTATTTTTTGCCGTTTTCATTGTAGCCGCTCATCAGACCCAGTTCTGCCGCCTGTTCGATAAAAGGTTTGAAACCGCTCCATGTTACTGTATTGATATCTGCAAAAGCAGCCCCATAAACAGGAACAGCCATGCTGCCCACGATAAGGCTGGCTGCCGTTGCAAGTGTGATCAACTTTTTCATACGCGTTACCTCCTTCGGTAATGTGTTTTTATTTCCGCCCCACAAAGACAGATTTCTATAGTTTGATTGTATCATAAAATCCAAAATAATTTCTTTCGATTTCCTTAATATTTTTATTATTTCGCGATTTTTACAGAAAATCCTCTTTTTTCTGTAGGTTTTCCTGCTTTTAGACGCAATCAATCCCACTGAAGTTCCGTGCCAACAGCAACTTCTTGCACAGGACATTCCTGATGCAGAGCCGCTCTGACTGCAAAGGAAGTACAATGACAGGGATACAGTTCCGGAATATTTTCTTCCTTTAAATAGGAAATGGTCGCTTTCGCCCTGTCATCCACAGCAAACAGGTGAAAACCGCCCAGTACACTCTGCACCTTCTCTACACCTGTCAGTTTTTTCGCATATTCGATGATATTACAAATACCGGCATGGGAACAGCCTGTGATGATGGAAAGGCCCTTTTCACCCATATATGCCAGCGCCGTATCATCTATGATATAGTCTTCTGTTTTCTGGCCATCTTTTTCCACCGTACCGATGGCATAGGCAGGTTCAAAATCCAGTGTACGGGGGATTTCGCCCAGCCACACCAGTTTTTCCGTCAGCCAGACAGGTCCTTTCGTCAGTTTCATCTCAAATGTTTCCGCCAGTTTATCTTCTGCAACAGGGCTGCCGATATCCATGCCATTCCAGTCATGGGGCAGGAGGGCATCGGGATGGGCAATGAGCTGTGGTTTCTTTGCAAAATCCAGTTTCAGCAAAGGTGCAAGACCGCCCGTATGGTCATTATGGGAATGGGAAAGCAGAAGAGCCTCCATCTTTGTCACATCAATGCCCATATCCTTCGCATTTTTCAGGAATGCATCAGAATATGCCGCATCAAATAAAAAGGCTTTTCCTTCTGTTTCGATCCAGTAGGAAACGGCAGGTTCTCCCAGGTAATACACATCTATTTCCGTATGGTTATCCATTAAAATTTTCAGTTTCATAAACCTCTCTCCTTTGATTTCATTATACCTTAAAACATTCCCTTGACAAGGGCATATGTTTGTGATACGAATACTATTGGAAGAATATTCTACAAAAAAATAAGGAGGGATTTCCCATGAAAAAACACGAAATTATCACACCTGCGATCCTGCTGGATATGGACGCATTTGAAAACAATATCAACAGCTATCAGGCTCTGTGTAACGAACATGGCAAAGAAAACTGGCCCATGATCAAAACACACAAATCCTCTGCTGTAGCAAAAATGCAGATGGATGCAGGCGCAACAGGTTTCCTGTGCGGCACAATCGATGAATGTGAAATGGTTTACAATCTGGGTGCAAAACACATCATGTATGCTTACCCCGTAGCAAACCCCGTAAACATTCAGAGAATCCTGAAAATGGCAAAAGATACAGACGTGATCATCCGTCTGGATACAGTTGCTGCTGCTGAAATGCTGAATGCTGCTGCTGAAGAAGCAGGCATCGTTGTTTCTTACACAATCATCGTTGATATGAACTTCCACCGTTTCGGTATGCCCGTAGAAGATGTGGTTCCTTTCGCAAAAGCACTGGCTCCCATGAAAAATCTGAAATTCCGCGGTATCTCCACACATCCCGGTCAGGTTTACGGCTGCACAGACTACGAAGGCGTAAAAGAAATCGCGAAACTGGAAATGGATACAATGAAAGCTGCTGCAGACGCACTGGCTGAAGCTGGTTTCCCCTGCGAAATGATCACATCCGGTTCCACACCTACATTCAAGGAAGTTGTTACAAAAGGTGCTACAACAGTATCCCACCCCGGTAACTACACATTCCTGGACAACATTCAGATGGCTCTGGGCGTTGCTGAAGAAAAAGACTGCGCTCTGCGTATTCTGGCAACAGTAATTTCCAACCCTCACGAAGGTTTTTACCTGTTCGACGCAGGTGCAAAATGCATGGGTCTGGACCAGGGTGCACACGGTAATGCTGCGATCCAGGGCTTCGGTTATGTAGTAGGTCATCCCGAACTGACAATCGTTGGTCTGTCTGAAGAAGTTGCAAAAGTAAAATGCCTGAACGGCGACCCTTGCGACCTGAAAGTTGGCGACAAAGTAGAAATCATCCCCAACCACTCCTGCTCCTCCGCAAACAACACAACATGGTACACATGCGTACGCGGTGACGAAGTAGTAGATTCCATCGAAGTTGACTACAGAGGCAACAACCACAAAAAATTCTAATCATTACATAAAAAGAAAGGGAGTCCCATTCGGGACTCCCTTATTTTTATGTTGATTATTCAAAAATTTCGCTGGAAACGAACATTACGCCGTCTTTCAGTTCTGTTGCGAATGCAGCTTCGTCGGATACGCCGTTTACTACGAATGTAGCATCATCCAGCATCGGTTCCATGGAAACGCCATCTTTTTCCAGCAGGATGGGTTTTGTTTTACCCTGCCATTTTACGGAGAAGCCATTTGCTTCTGCTGTTTCTCTCAGAGGTACGGAAGTTGCAGGTGCTGTCTGTTCACCCAGAATCAGTACAAATGTAGGATTTGTCTGAGCGGGTAGGCTCATTGTCATCATATCATAGAATACCAGTGCATCCTGACCTTTTACATCAGCATCTGTCAGTCTGATTCTGGAACCCTGCATATTCTGAATGGATGTTGTTGCATTGTCGATGTTCAGTTTCAGCATGTTTTTCATGTCTGTCAGTTCGTTGTCGAATTTACCAACTGTGAACGCACCAGCATCAGCATTTGCAACCACTGCTGTTACATTGCCCAGGTAAGGAGGCAGGCTCATGCCCATGGGGCTGTTCATGTCGTATACTACGGAAACTGCCATGCCTTCTGTCAGCTGGTCAGCTGCCATGTAGGAACCATCTTCTCTGTTTACGATGATTGTGTTGGATGCTACTGCGAAACGCAGACCGCCCTGTTCGTTATCCATTGTTACGATGGAAACGCCTTCTGTTGCAGATGCTTCAACGCCTGCTACTGTGCCGTTCTGTGTCAGATACATGCTTGCCTCCGCTTCTGCGATCACATCTTCGATTGTTTTATCTGCATTGGGGTTGGCAGAAATCAGCATTGTATCATTTGCAAATGCTGTTGTGCCTGCCAGAATTGTCATAATCATACCCATTGCCATTACTTTTGTCAGATTCTTTTTCATTTTATATTCCTCCTAAAAATTCATTTGGTTATTGCCTTTTTCATTTCGTAACTCACTGTTACATAGAGTTAGTCGAATGGATTTCGAAAAAGTTCCATGAATTTTTATATTTTTCGATGTTTTTTATTTCGTACAAAAAATGGCGCCTTTTCAGGCACCATTTTGATTACTGTTCATCAACGAATTCGATATTATCCAGCTGTGCGCGGAAGTTGGCTTTAAATTTGCCGATCCATTCCTTACGCAGTTCTGCCTGTTCTGCTTTTTCCGCATCTGTCAGGCCTTCTGTTTTTGCTTTTCTTGCCAGCTCGTTGATTCTCTTTGTTAAGGGTGTCTGTTCTTCCATCATTTGTTTCACTCTCCTATCACGGTAAAAATGGTATCATTTTCCGCCTCAGGCAGAAAAACCTCTTTCTCTTTCTGACAGCCGCTGCAAAACAGCATTCCCATCAGAAGAAAAACAAAAAATCTCTTACAGATCGATAATTTCTGCATTTGCAACCGCCTCTTCCAGCAGTCTGTCCAGTTCTGTCAGTTTGTGTTCTGCTTTTTCAATATAGCCCAGACGAGGTTTTGTTACAGGGTGTTTTGCTACGAAAACAGTACAGCAGTCTTCGTAAGGGCGGATGGAAATTTCGAATGTACCGATTTTTTCCGCTCTTTCCACGATTTCGGATTTATCCATACCTGCCAGAGGGCGCAGTACGGGCAGATCACAAACAGCATTGATTACCTGAATACCCTGCATTGTCTGGCTGGCAACCTGACCAACACTTTCGCCTGTAACCAGCGCCAGTGCACCGTCTTTATTCGCGATCATTTCTGCCGCACGCATGAAGCAGCGTTTCAGGTGGATTGTCAGTCTGTCGTGAGCTGTGTTATCCAACAGATACAGCTGCAGTTCTGTGAAAGGAACCACATACAGTCTGAATTCGCCTGTGAAATCTGCGATTCTTCTTGCCAGATCGATAACTTTTTCTTTTGCCCATTCACTTGTATACGGAGGGCTGTGGAAGTATACGCCTTCCACTTCCACACCACGTTTTGCCATCATCCAAGTCGCAACGGGGCTGTCGATACCGCCGGACAGCAGGCTGACTGCCTTACCATTGCTGCCGTAGGGCAGACCGCCGTGGCAGGGAATTGTCTGGGAGTGCATATATACACTGTTTCTGATTTCGATATTCAGAGTCACATCGGGGTTCTTTACATCAACTTTCAGGTTGGGCATTCTATCCAGCAGATATGCGCCAACTTCCATGCTCAGTTCCATGGAGTGCATTTCGAATTTTTTGTTTGCGCGGCGTGTTTTTACTTTAAATGTCAGCTCTTTATCGCCGTATGTTTCCTGCATGTGTTTCAGGGATTCTTCACAGATTGTTTCGAATTCCATATTTTCCAGTCTGATACCGGGGCAGATGGAATGCAGACCAAAGATTGTTTCCAGTTTAGGAATTGTCAGGTCATAGTCCAGTTCGCCGCCGCGGTCTTCTACGATCAGACGACCGGGATCACGTACAACATAGTAGTTGCCGATGGGATCCAGATTTTTACGGATCGCAGAGATCAGACGATTGATGAAGATGTACTGGTTGTTACCGCGCATGGCGATTTCACCATATTTTACGATCAATACCTTTTCAGCCATTGTTCTTCTCCTTATCTATTATATTTTCTAAAGAATGGTACTAACTCATTCAGTGCTTTCAGACATTCTTCCGCTTCTTCCACTGTGTTATATCTGCAGAAGCTGAATCTTACCGCACCTTCAATTTCTTCGAAGGGCAGGCCCATTGCTGTCAGGACAGGGCTGCCGATTTTCTTTCTGCTGTCGCAGGCAGAACCTGCAGAAACCACGATTCCTTTGCTTTCCAGAGCATGCAGCAGAACTTCACTGCGCAGACCTTTAAATGTCACATTCAGCACATAAGGGCTGGCTGTTTCCAGATCATCGCCGTTCAGCTGTGTATCGGGCATTGCAAGGATACCTTCCATCAGCACCTTTTTCACTTCACGGATGTGTTCAATGCTGTCTTTCATTGCTTTGAACGCTTCGTCACATGCCACGCCCAATGCCGCTGCGCCGGATGTGTTTTCTGTACCGGGGCGCTGACCTCTCTGCTGGCCGCCGCCCAGAAGCAGAGGTTTTACCTTCAGCCCTTTACGCATATACATAGCACCCACACCTTTAGGGCCGTGGATCTTATGACCGGACATTGTCAGCAGGTCGATTTTCATTTTTTCTACGTCGATAGGGTATTTGCCGAAGGCCTGTACCGCATCCACATGGAACAGGCACTTGGGATTCTTTTCCTTGATGAGTTTACCGATAGCAACTGCATCCTGAATGGTACCTGTTTCGTTATTTACCAGAATGATGCTCACCAGCACTGTATCGGGTCTGATGGCATCCGCCAGTTCTTCCAGAGAGATGTGTCCTTTTCTGTCTACGCCCAGCCATGTCACTTCACAGCCCTGTTCTTCCAGTTTTTTCATAGGATTCTTTACCGCAGGGTGTTCGATCTGTGTTGTGATGAAATGCTGGCCATTTCTTTTATAGCC
>JAFZDV010000048.1 GCA_017560955.1 Anaerotignum sp. | reverse complement strand
TCCGCATTACTGCGGATGACAGGACTTGAACCTGCACGGGCGCAATGCCCACTAGAACCTGAATCTAGCGCGTCTGCCAGTTCCGCCACATCCGCACATCTCAGTGCGCTAGATAATAATAACGCACCAGATACATTTTGTCAACACTTTTTTACAAAAATTTTAAAATTTCTTTTTTACAGGAAAATCGGCACCAGAACAGGCACGACCAGTGTACAGATGACACCGCTGACAAAACTTAGCACCGCCACTGTTGCATTGGTGTTTCTGCTGATGATACCCAGAGTCGTATCCATAGCCGTCGCACCTGCAGGGGCAATGGCACAGTAATAATTCAGATGGCTGGCAATAAAAGGCACCACGATAAATGTCAGCATTTCCCTGAAAACATTAGAAAGGAATGCGATGGTACCTGCCACGGGATTGCCCGCCTCTGTGATAAGGATACCAGAAAGACTGTACCAGCCCAGACCTGCGGAAATCGCAAGGCTGTCCTTCACAGAAAGATGCGCCAGAAAAGATGTCAGTACACCGCCGCAGAGAGAGCCGATGATAACACCCACAGGGATCAGCAGGATCTTGAAACCCAGTTCTTTGATACGGGTGAATACTTCCTTATTCAGACCCATATCGATACCTACGGAAAACAGCAGTACCAGCAGCATATAAGAAGATGCACTATCGATAAAGGCACTGATATTTTCAGGCAGAACAAAGCCGGCACCGATGCCCAGCACCAGCACCACTAAAATCGCAAGGCTCATTTTTCACCCTCCTTTTCCAGAAAAAGACGGGAGAAAATATAAACCACGACAATACTGCAAAGAGATGTCATAACAGCAAAAAGCACCGCTTTCCCGCCCAGAACGGGCAGGTTTTTCACAATATCGCCATTTCTGCCGATGCTGACACCCATACAGAAGATCAGCAGCATCAGCCATACGGTCTGCAGTTTACTGTTCAGTTTGATACCTTTTTCCTTAATGAAACCTTTGTAGCCGATCAGAAAGCCAAGACCGACTGCCAGAAAGATATCCCACATTTTCATTCCTCCAAAATCTGCCCCTGTGTAAACACAGAGGCAGTCTTTTTTTATCTATATTCTTTTCTTATACAGACAGTTTTTCTCTGATCGCATCGATACCTTCGTCATCGATGTATTCATCGTATGTCATCTGTCTGTCAATGATACCGCCGGGCAGAATTTCAATGATTCTGTCTGCGATTGTCTGTACGAACTGGTGGTCATGGGAGTCAAACAGCAGTGTGCCTTTGAAGTTTGTCAGACCTTCGTTGACTGCTGTAATGGATTCCAGATCCAGATGGTTAGTAGGTTCATCCAGGATCATTACATTGGCACCGCTCATCATCATTTTACACAGCATACATCTTACTTTTTCACCACCGGACAGTACGTTTGCGGATTTCAGTGCTTCTTCGCCACTGAACAGCATTCTGCCCAGCCAGCCACGGATATCGGAATCGTACTGTTCGCCTTCTTTTGCGTAAGGACGCAGCCATTCGATCAGGCTATCCTTGCAGCCTTCGAAATATTCTGTATTATCTTTGGGGAAGTAAGCTGTTTTTGTTGTTACGCCCCATTTGAATGTACCTTCATCGGGTTCCATTTCACCCATCAGGATCTGGAACAGTGTTGTTCTTGCAATTTCATCCTTACCAACGAAAGCAACTTTTTCCTTGGGACGAATCATGAAGCTTACATTGTTCAGAACTTTTTTGCCGTCGATTGTTTTGGAGATACCATCTACCAGCAGAACATCATTACCAACTTCTCTGTCCTGTTTGAAGTCACAGAAGGGGTAACGGCGGCTGGAGGGTTTGATTGTATCCATCTGCAGGTTATCCAGCAGTTTTTTTCTGGAAGTCGCCTGTTTTGCTTTGGAAGCGTTAGCAGAGAATCTCTGGATGAAGTCCTGCAGTTCTTTGATTTTCTGTTCCACACGTTTGTTCTGGTCTTTCAGCTGACGCTGTGTCATCTGTGTATAGTTGTACCAGAAATCGTAGTTACCTACGAACATTGTGATTTTGCCGTAGTCGATATCCGCGATGTTTGTGCAGACTTTGTTCAGGAAGTGACGGTCATGGGATACTACGATAACTGTGTTTTCGAAGTTCATCAGGAATTCTTCCAGCCATTTGATGGCATGAATGTCCAGATGGTTAGTAGGTTCGTCCAGCAGCAGAATATCGGGGTTGCCGAACAGTGCCTGTGCCAGCAGAACTTTCACTTTCTGACCACCTGTCAGTTCCTTCATTTTCATGTAGTGGAATTCGTTTGTGATGCCCAGACCATTCAGCAGCATTTCTGCGTTGGATTCTGCAGCCCAGCCGTCCAGTTCTGCAAATTCACCTTCCAGTTCTGCAGCTTTGATACCGTCTTCATCAGAGAAGTCCTCTTTCATGTAGAGTTCGTCTTTTTCTTTTCTGATGTCGTACAGTCTTTTGTGACCATACAGTACGCATTCTACTACTTCGAAATCATCGAACAGGAAGTGGTCCTGTTTCAGAACTGCCATTCTTTCACCGGGAGTGATGAAAACAGAACCTTTGTTAGGTTCCAGCTCACCAGCCAGAATTTTCAGGAATGTGGATTTACCGGCACCGTTAGCACCAATCAGGCCATAACAGTTGCCTTTTGTAAAGTTGATATTAACATCGTTGAAAAGTACTCTGCCACCGTACTGGAGGCTGACACCCTGTGCAGCGATCATATTTTTCTCTCCTTTATGCTCTCATTTTTCTTCTTTTTACCGATTCTTTGCGCCAAGCGCACTAAATTAAATTATACCATAGTGTATACAGGAAA
The DNA here is from genome assembly GCA_017560955.1 of Anaerotignum sp. Lineage (GTDB taxonomy): Bacteria > Bacillota > Clostridia > Lachnospirales > Anaerotignaceae > Anaerotignum_A. The sequence goes on along the minus strand of JAFZDV010000048.1, from coordinate 2,798 downwards.
TAAAAGACCTAAAAGCCTGTTATTTCAAAGAAAAAACCTATCCCGATTTCTCGAAATAGGTTCAATTTGCACAATTTATTCATTTTCCAGCATGGAAATTTCCTTTTCATAATTGATGGCACTGCTTTTTGCTTCCGCAGGGATCTCAGCTGCTTCCACGCCGCCCAGCTGTGTCAGTTCAGAAGTGATGACATATTTTTCCGCTTCAATGCCGCTTCCGCTTGCACCGCCGCTCAGTTCTTTCAGCACATTATTGGTCACTGTTTCCAGTGCGTGGGCCAGATCCACACTATAGGAAAGAGGCTCGCCTGTTTTACTGTCCAGCGTAACTGTAACAGGAACATCACCCACACCTGCGTAATATACTTCCGCCAGACCACTCATCCCAGCCAGCTGGAACCAGCGGGTATAGGACTCTACATCATAGAACTTTTCTTCAGGGATACTGCCTGTCAGGACGATATCGCCGTCCACCTTTTTCGCAGTCCAGTTTTCTGCCGCAGAGAAAATCGTTTCCATGTTATACAGGGTATTGTAAATCTGAGTTACTGCCAGAGCAGACTCCTCATCCAGTGTCATTTCTGTCCACTGTCCATCATAGTTCATATAATAGTTGACTTCATCGTCTGCCTCTTCCAGATATGCTTTTTCCTCGCTGCGGCTTTCGCGAACACCATCATCAAAAAGAATATTCCTCTGTACCTGCACCTGCAAAGGCTCTTTTACAAAAGTAACAGTGCCTTCTGTTGTGGTTTCGTTTCCTCCGCCCATATCAGCCACCGCATGGAAATCTGCCGCAAAGCTGTCTGCTTCCTCCAGCATGGCATGAGCCTTCTGCACATATTCCTGCACCGCATCTGCTGTTATTTCTTCCTTGCCTTCCGCGCCGCAGCCTGACATCGCAAACATGCACACTGCCCCGAAAAGCAATAGTTTCCATCTTTTTTTCATAGGGATTCCTCCTTATTTGCCCTTCGTGCCGAAGCCGAAAAAGGCAACAGAACACCATTTTTATTACCTCGATTGTATCCAAAATCTCCACACTTGGCAAGTAGGTTTCCTTTTTCTTAAGAAAAAACGAAGAATTCCGTAAGAATTCTGGAAATTCTCACCACTTTGCAATCAAAAAAGCTCCCTTTACGGGAGCCTTTTTTTAAATGTAATGATATCTGTTTCTCAATTTAAAAAAGAAAACTGCTGTGATCAGTAGGGATGCCAGCTCCGCAACAGTAATGGCACACCAGATGCCGTCCAGTCCAAAGAAAACAGGCAAGACCATGATCGCCGCCACCTCAAACACCACCGTACGCAAGAAAGAGATCGCCGCGGAAACAATGCCATTGTTCAAGGCCGTAAAGAAGGAAGAACCATAGATATTGAAGCCGCACAGCAGATAGGAAATAGCATACAGACGGAAACCACGCAGTGTCAGGGCATACAATTCCGCATCATAGCCTACAAAAATCTTCGACAGCATACCCGAAAACAGAAAAGCCACACCAAACAGCGTGATACCTGCCCCCAGCAGGATCTTCAGACTCTTTTTCAGCACATTCTGCATTTCCGCTGTATTCCCTGCGCCATAGTTAAAAGCAACGATGGGAGCCGTACCAAAAGAATATCCCAGATAAATAGAAATAAAAATGAAGCTTACATACATGATAACGCCATAAGCCGCCACACCATTTTCCCCTGCAATCTTCATCAGCTGCAGGTTATACAGCATACCAACCAAGGACATGGAAATATTGGTCACCAGTTCAGAAGAACCGTTGGTGCAGGTACGAATGAGTTCTTTTCCCATGATTTTCGTCTTTGTCAGATACAGTTTACTGCTGTTCTTTCTGGCAAAGAAAAGGAAAGGCACCATACCACCCACAAACTGGCTCAGAGCCGTTGCCGCAGCCGCCCCCGCGACGCCCCATCGGAACACCGCAATAAACAGAGCATCCAGCACCATATTGGTCACCCCTGCCGCAATGGTCACCACAAGGCCCATTTTCGGTTTTTCCGCCGCAATCAGAAAACTCTGAAACATATTCTGCAGCATGAAAAATGGCAGTCCCAGAAGGACCACACGGGTATAAATCACGCAATACTCCAGAAGGGAATCCTCTGCCCCCAGTTTCAGGGCAATGGGCTCTACAAAAATAATACCGAACAGAGCCAGCAGGATACCCACCGCCAATGCCACATAAATCAGCAGGGAAAAAATCTGATTCGCTCTTTCGTCCTTCCCTTCGCCCAGTGTTTTTGCAACCAGCGCCGTACCGCCTGTGCCAAACATGAACCCGAAAGCACCCAAAATCATGCAGAAGGGCATGATGAAATTGACTGCCGCGAAGGGCGTTTTCCCTACAAAGTTAGATACAAAAAGCCCGTCTACCACACCATAGATGGATGTAAAAATCATCATGGCAACAGAGGGGATGACAAAGCGTATCAGTCTGCCATATGTAAAATGATCCGATAGCTGGATATTCATAAAAATCCTCCAAGTAATAAAAAAGCCCGGTTATTTTCATAACCGAGCGCACTCGACATCTTCTCCGACTTCGCAGTTCCGACTGCAAGCCCTCCGATGAATACCATTCACTTATAGTTTCATTCTAACAGATATTGAGGTAATGTCAATCTGAAATGATGTGTTTGATGACTTCCCCAGCCAGAATCATCCCTGCCACAGGGGGAACAAAGGACAGGCTGCCGGGAGTCTGTCTGCGGCTGGTTTCATCAGAATCCGCAGGCTTCACGGGAATTTCCTTGGAATAGACCACCTTCACACCCTTGATACCGCG
>JAFZDV010000047.1 GCA_017560955.1 Anaerotignum sp. | reverse complement strand
TTTGGCTGGGCGTATGGTGTTGCCGGTATCCCCAGTATCGTGATGCAGACAACAAACGGCATTATTTTCCTGTGTGCATTGGTGGCAGTGCTTTCCAAATCCGGTGCGATGCGTAAATTGAAGGAGATGTAAGTTATGGATATCAAAACATATAGAAAAATTGATGCTCATGCCCATATTGGTAATTTTGGCGGCTGGGCAGGTGTTTCCATCACCGCAGAAGAACTGATCGCGCAGATGGATGAATATCACATCGAAAAAACATTGCTTTGTGCAGAACCTAATGAAGGTTGTTTGGAAGCAGTGGAAAAATATCCTGATCGTTTTGTGGGCATGGTTTATGTGAATCCTCTGGAAGGTCAGGCGGCTGTGGATAAGGTTTATCATTATGTACAGGAAAAAGGCTTCAAAGGGATCAAAGCGAATCCCCTGAAACATGCATATGTGGCAGATACAGAACTGATGGATCCTATCATGGAAGCAGCGAAGGAACTGAATATTCCTGTTTTCATTCACTGTGGTCATCCTCCTTATTCTCTTCCCTGGAGTATTGCCCTTCTGGCAGAAAGACATCCTGATGTAAAGGTTGTGATGATCCATATGGGGCATGGTCACGGCGTTTATATTGATGCATCCTTGAAAATGGCAAGAAGATATCCCAATCTGTATCTGGAAATGAGTGGTATGCCCATGCCTTCCAAAATCAGAGAGGCATATGAAACTGTAGGTGCTGACCGTATTATGTTTGGTACGGATTCTCCTTATCACCCTGCGGCGGTAGAAGCCATGAAGGTTGCTACCAGTGGCCTGACAAAAGAACAGATGCAGGATGTATTCTATAACAACTGCGCAAAACTGATGGGCTTTGAGAAATAATAAAAAAAAGCGGCTATCTGAATTTCAGATAGCCTTTTTCTGTGTCAGGATTCTGTTTTTTTCGCTGTTTTTGCAAAATGGCGCAGGGCGCTCATGGTGCGGATCTCACTGCCGTTTTCCGTGATGATCTGCTGTACATCCTGCGGCAGGTCTTTGTAAAAATTCTTTGCCCTCTGGTTATTCAGCAGCATATCTGCCAGATCCCGATATTCTTTCCCAAACATCAACATCGCTCCTTTCCTGTAAAGATAGGATGTGCGAAAAAATCTATTTCCATGCAAGGGGCTCTTGAGAAGAAGTGGAAAACTGTGGTATGATAAAAAATAGCGAAAATCTGATTTTGAAATAAGGTGAAAATATGCTGAAAAAATATAGAACGATTCTGGAACAGGCAGAAGCAGAAATTGTGGAAAAGAAATCCCGTTTTATTGCCACAGTATGCCCTGTGAAAACAGAGGATGAAGCCCGTGCTTTTATCGAAGAAATGAAAAAGAAATACTGGAATGCAACACATAATGTTTTTGCATACCAGATCGGTGAAAGAAATGAACTGCAGCGCTTCAGTGATGACGGTGAGCCACAGGGTACAGCAGGCATGCCCGTTCTGAGCGTGCTGAAGGGCGAGGATATCAAGGATACAGCCATTGTGGTAACGCGTTACTTTGGCGGCACATTGCTGGGCACAGGCGGCCTTGTACGCGCTTATGGCAAGTCTGCGAAAGAAGGTCTTCTGGCGGCAGGCATTGCGGAACTGGTGCTTTACCGCAGATATTCTGTTGTTGCGGACTATACAGAATCCGGTAAGGTTCAGTATGAGATCCTGCAGGATGGCCATGAACTGTTCGATACTATCTATACAGATAAGGTGGAATACATCGTTCTGGTGGAAATCGACAATGCAGAAATGTTTGAAAAGAAAATGACAGAAATTTTCCGTGGTCAGCAGCCCTTCACTCTGCTGGAGGAACTGTATGGTGTATGGCAGGATGGAAAATTGTCCCTTCTGGAAGGGGAATAAGGCGAAATTTCTTGAATAATCAGGGATTTAGTGATAAAATATATCGGTGAAATTTTTATTGAGGAGGGTTCCACATGTCTGGACATTCTAAGTTTGCAAATATTAGACATAAAAAAGAAAAAAACGACGCAAAGAAGGGTAAAATCTTCACAATGCTGGGCAGAGAAATTCAGGTTGCTGTAAAAGCAGGCGGTCCTGACCCCAATGTAAACGGCAAACTGCGTGACGTTATTGCGAAATGTAAATCCAACAACATGCCTAACGATACAATCGAAAGAAGTATCAAAAAAGCGGCAGGTAATGAAGAAGGCGTTGATTATGAACTGGTAACATACGAAGGCTATGGCCCTAACGGTGTAGCAGTTATCGTAGAAGTTCTGACAGATAACAGAAACCGTGCAGCAGCGAATGTAAGAAACGCATTCACAAAAGGCGGCGGTAACATGGGTAACAGCGGCTGCGTATCTTTCATGTTCGACGAAAAAGGTCTGATCGTGATCGACAGAGAAGAAGTTGAAATGGATGAAGAAGAGCTGATGATGGTTGCTCTGGATGCTGGTGCAGAAGACTTCGCAGCAGAAGAAGACAGCTTCGAAATCACAACAGTTCCCGATGATTTCTCCGCAGTAAGAGAAGCGCTGGAAGCTGCAGGTATCCCTATGGCAAGTGCAGAAGTTACAATGATCCCTCAGACATACACAGAACTGACATCTGATGAAGATATCAAGAAAATGAACAAACTGCTGGATCTGCTGGACGATGATGA
>JAFZDV010000005.1 GCA_017560955.1 Anaerotignum sp. | reverse complement strand
TATAAATGGAGCGACCGTAAATGGATGACAGCCAGAAAGAAATATGATGTCCATAAATCTCCCATGAGCATTTATGAAGTACATCTGGGCAGCTGGCTTCGTGCAGAAGAAAACAGATTCCTGACATATATTGAACTGGCAGATGAACTGATCCCCTATGTAAAAGAAATGGGTTATACCCATCTGGAACTGCTGCCTGTGGCAGAACATCCCTTTGACGGCAGCTGGGGTTATCAGGTGACAGGCTATTATGCAGCGACAAGCCGTTACGGCACACCTGATGAATTCAAATATTTTGTTGATAAATGTCATGAAAACGGTATTGGCGTTATTCTGGACTGGGTACCTGCCCACTTCCCTAAGGATAATTTCGCACTGGCTCGTTTCGATGGTACTGCTCTGTATGAACATCAGGATCCCCGTCTGGGGGAACATATCCAGTGGGGCACATATATCTTCAACTACGGCAGAAAAGAAGTTGCCAACTTCCTGCTGGCAAATGCCCTGTTCTGGCTGAAGGAATACCATATTGACGGTCTGCGTGTAGACGCGGTGGCATCCCTGCTGCATCTGGATTTCTGCAGAGATGAAGGTCAGTGGATCCCCAATAAATATGGCAGCAATGAAAATCTGGAAGCCATCGAATTCCTGAAACATATGAACTCCATCATTGCCCAGAGAGAACCCGGTGCTATGGTCATCGCGGAAGACTCTACTGCATGGGAAGGTGTAACAAAGAAACCTGAAGAAGGCGGTCTGGGCTTTACACTGAAATGGAACATGGGCTGGATGAATGACTTCCTGTTCTACATCAAAAAAGACCCTGTTTACAGAAAATATCATCATAATAAACTGACTTTCGGTATGGCATATCAGTACTCCGAAAATTATGTACTGGTACTGTCCCATGACGAAGTGGTGCATACAAAGAGTTCCATGGTCGGCAAAATGCCCGGTGACCCCTGGCAGAGTTTTGCAAACCTGCGCACAAGCTACGGCTTCATGTATGGTCACCCCGGTAAGAAACTGCTCTTCATGGGCGGTGAATTCGGTCAGTATGCAGAATGGAGCGAAGCCCGTTCTCTGGACTGGCACCTGCTGCAGTATGCAGACCATAAGAACCTGCAGGCTTACATGAAGGAACTGAACCACCTGTATCAGAAAGAACCTGCTTTCTGGGAACTGGATTCCGATCCTAATGGTTTCGAATGGATCGAATGTGATGATGCGGATAGTTCTGTAGTATCCTTTATCCGTCGCGACAGCAAAGGTAAGGAACTGATCTTCGTATGCAATTTTACACCTGTGGTACATCATGGTATGCATCTGGGTGTTCCTCATATGGGTACTTATAAGGAAATTCTGAACTCCGACGATGAAAGATTCGGCGGCAGCGGCATCATCAATACAGAACCCCTGAAGAGCAACGATCATCCTTCCAACCGCTGTCCTTACAGCGTAACACTGGATGTACCTCCTCTGGGTATGGTGATTCTGGAGCAGCTGGACCCACCCAAAAAGAAAAAAGCAGCACCTAAGAAAAAGGCGGCTGTAAAAGATGAGGCTGTAAAAGAAGAAAAAGCAGCGGCAAAGAAAGCCCCTGCCAAAAAGAAAGCAGCACCCAAAAAGGAAACTGCTGAAAAAGAAGAAAAGACAGAAAAAACACCCGCAAAGGCAAAAAAAGCACCTGCGAAGAAAAAAGTAGAAAAAGAAGAAGTGAAAGAAGCGGCTAAAACGGAATAAAAATGTGTTTTTCGCGTCTCTGGTATGATTTTTCTCCAGAAAATCCGATGTTTCTTGTTGACTTCCTAGAGTGTTTTGTGTATAATTCTAGGGTGTGTGGTAAAAAAAGGTGGCCACACCCGATTTTATCATCATCGAATCTCGCACTGGGAGGGAGGGAAATAATATGTCAGAGGTAAAAGTTAAAGAAAATGAATCCTTGGACAGCGCACTGCGTCGTTTCAAAAGAACATGTGCTAGAGATGGCATCATGGGCGAAGTTCGCAAAAGAGAACATTATGACAAACCCAGCGTAAAACGCAAAAAGAAATCCGAAGCTGCTAGAAAACGTAAATTCAGATAAAAGCGTTTGCCGTGGATGCAGATAAAATGACTGCTTGCAGGCATTTTGGTGCAGACACGAGAAAACCTAATGTGATGAGTAAAACGAAGTTTTACGAATCAACATTCGGCGTGAGCCGGCTTTTAGTTTATTCTAGAGCGAAAAGGGATGATTATATGTCATTAAAAGAACAGCTCTTTGCAGATCTGAAGACTGCAATGAAAGAGAAAGATACTCTGAAAAAGGACACAGTACAGCTGATCCGCTCCGGCATCCTGCAGTTTGAAAAGGATAACAAAGTAGAACTGGATGATGAAGGTGTAATGGAAATCATTACAAAACAGCTGAAAAGCAGACGTGATTCCTTACCCGACTTTGTAAAAAGCGGCAGAGAAGATCTGATCGAAAAACTCAATAAAGAAATCGAAATTTTGTTAAGTTACCTTCCTGAACAGCTGAGCGAAGAAGAAATCGCGAAGATCGTTGAAGAAGCGATCGCAGAAACAGGTGCCGCTTCCGTGAAGGAAATGGGCAAGGTTATGGGTATTGTAAATCCCAAACTGAAAGGCCGCGCTGACATGAAAGTTGTTGGTGCCCTTGTGAAAAAACTGCTCACAGGCAAGTAATGATCAAAAATTCATAGCCATAGGCGTAAGCCTATGGCTTTTCTTTTTTTACAAACAAAGATCGAATGATTTGCGGAGCGAATTTCATAGCCCAAAGGGCTGTGACCCGTCAGGGCATATAGAGTAAACCGAAGGTTTACGAATGTTTTTTAAGGCTAACTAGTAGGGGACGAATTTGTAGAATATTATTTGCTGATTGTACTGCAAATCGAACAAACAGAAATTTAAATGCATAGAATCGAAATATTCGATTTCATGTTGACATTGAAAGTGAGAGTGCTATAATTCAATACATCGATAGCAAGTATCTAAAAATTGGATTTGAGATAAGGAGATGTTACTATGAAGAAAATGATGAAACTGACAGCACTCATTTTGACAGCAGCAATGGCAATGACAGGTTGTGGCGGCGGTGGCTCCGAAGATGCTTCAAGCGGTGAAGCTACATATACTGTAGGGATCGTGCAGCAGATGGAACATGCAGCACTGGATGCAGCAACACAGGGATTCCAGGATAAGCTGACAGAACTCTTGGGTGATGATGTGGCATTCGACTATCAGAAT
>JAFZDV010000046.1 GCA_017560955.1 Anaerotignum sp. | reverse complement strand
TGCATCCCTTCTGATCGGGACCATCCTGAAAACACTGGGCCAGCAGGCAGGTATTGATGTACTGGTGGAAATCGGCGGTTTTGCCCAGGCGGCATCCGGCCCTGCTATGGCAGTTGCCATCGGTTATGCGTTGAAATGCCCTCCTCTGGTGCTGTTCTCTCTGGTAGCCGTTGGTGCAGCGGCCAATAGCCTTGGCGGCGCAGGCGGCCATCTGGCGGTACTGGTCATCACAGTGTTTGCGGCGGAATTCGGTAAACTGGTTTCCAAGGAAACAAAAGTGGATATTATCGTGACACCTTCCGTAACGATCTGCGTGGGTATCCTCCTGGCAATGTGGTGGGCACCTTCCATTGGCGCTGCGGCAAGTGCCGTTGGTAATGCCATCATGTGGGCGACAGATCTGCAGCCCTTCTTCATGGGTATTGCAGTTTCCGTTCTGGTAGGTATGGCGCTGACACTGCCTATTTCCTCTGCAGCGATTTGTGCGGCTCTGGGCCTGACAGGTCTGGCCGGCGGTGCGGCTGTTGCAGGCTGCTGTGCGCAGATGGTTGGTTTCGCAGTCATGAGCTTTAAAGAAAATAAATGGGGCGGTCTGATGGCACAGGGTATCGGTACATCTATGCTGCAGGTGCCTAATATCATCAAAAATCCTCTGGTATGGATTCCTCCTACACTGGCATCTGCTATCACAGGCCCTATCGCAACATGCGTATTTGGCATGCAGATGAACGGTGATGCTGTTGCATCCGGTATGGGTACCTGTGGTCTGGTAGGTCAGATCGGTGTCTATACAGGCTGGCTGAATGATATCGCCGCAGGTGCGAAAACAGGCATCACATCCATGGACTGGATGGGTCTGCTGCTGATCTGCTTCGTACTGCCTGCAGTGCTGACACCCATCATCGCATATCCTATGCGTAAAAAAGGCTTAATTAAAGAAAACGATCTGAAACTGGATCTGTAATGAAAATAAAAAAAGAGATGTTCCGATTGGGAACATCTCTCTTTTTATTTTCAGCCTAAATCGTGAATAAACAGACCGCTTCTCAGTTTGGGTTCGAACCAAGTGGATTTGGGAGGCATTGTCATGCCTTCATCTGCAACATCCATCAGTTCGTTCATGGAAGTAGGGAACATGGAGAAAGCAACCTTCATTTCGCCGTTGTCCACGCGTCTTTCCAGTTCTTCCAGACCGCGGATACCGCCAATGAAGTCGATTCTCTTATCTGTTCTGGGATCGCCAATGGCCAGTACAGGTTCCAGCAGTTCTTTCTGCAGGATGGAAACATCCAGACCCAGTACAGGATCGTCGGTGATGATTTCTTCTTTTGCTGTCAGTTTGAACCAGTGGCCTTCCAGATACATACCGAAAGTATGCAGCTCTTCTGGTTTATACTGACCTTCGCCTTCGTAAGGCACTACATCGAATTTCTTTTTGATTTCTTCCAGGAAACCGACTGCATCATAACCGTTCAGGTCTTTTACCACACGGTTGTAGTCCATGATATACAGTTCATCTGCAGGGAACAGCACGGACAGATAGAAGTTGAATTCTTCTTCCCCTGTGTAATCAGGGTTTTCTTCTCTGCGTTTCAGGGCAACTTTTACAGCAGAAGCATTTCTGTGGTGGCCGTCTGCAATGTAGAAATTTTCTGTGCTCTGGAATGCCTGTACCAGCATGCCGATTTCCATATCGCTGTCCATCACCCATACAGTGTGGCGGATGCCGTCTTCTGCAACGAAGTCATATTCGGGTTTCTTCATGGTTGCCCAGCCGTCGATAATGGCTCTGGCATCGGGGTTATCTCTGTAAGCCAGGAAGATGGGGCCTGTGTTGGCGTTCAGGGTATCCACGTGGCGGATGCGGTCTGCTTCCTTATCGGCTCTTGTCAGTTCATGTTTTTTGATGGTGCCGTTGATATATTCGTCAACGGAAGTACAGCATACCAGACCTGTCTGGCTTTTGCCGTTCATAGTCAGACGGTAGATGTACAGATTGGGCAGCAGATCCTGACCGATCACGCCGTGGCCGATCATATTCAGCAGGTTATCCTTTGCTTTTTCGTATACTTCGTCGCTGTAAATATCTGTGCCGACGGGCAGATCAACTTCCGCCTTATCTACATGCAGGAAAGACCAGGGTTTGTCCTTTACCATTTCTCTTGCTTCTTCGCTGTTCATGACATCATAGGGCAGTGCCGCTACCTTATCTGCATAGTTGAAGGCAGGGCGGATGGCCATAAAAGGTCTGATGGTTGCCATATCTGTTTCCTCCTTTGTGGTTTATCAGTCAAGTACGCGGACCTTAAGTACAGTATTGATAGCGTACAGGTCTGCGACCATATCGTTTACATTTTCAGGTTAATTATCGCATACCACGATGTTATATGCAAGGTCGCCTTTGGAGTTATTCACCAGTTTGTCGATATTGACCTGATATTTGGTGAAGACTGCACCCAGCTGACCGATCATGTTCACGATGTTTTTGTGGCAGATGGCGATACGGGGTTTGCCGTTATAGGGAACGACACAGTTAGGGAAGTTCACGGAATTTTTGATATTGCCGAAACGCAGATATTCTCTCATTTCCTGAGCTGCCATGATGGCGCAGTTTTCTTC
>JAFZDV010000004.1 GCA_017560955.1 Anaerotignum sp. | reverse complement strand
CCTTTTTCATATCTGCGGTAAACTTCTCTCTGGCAGTTTAACACTTCCGCAATTTCTTCCTGTGTTTTGTCAGCATCTATTCTTAAATCTTCTAATCTTTGAAAACGCATATTCATCACCTGTTTTGATGCTACTATTTTGTTGCACACAAACTTTGAATATGCTACAATATTGTAGCATTATATTTCTGTATAGGTGGTTTTATGACTGAATTTGCAATAAACTTAAAAAGATTTAGAAAACAGAGAAATCTGACCCAAACAGAATTAGGAAAACAGTTAAACTATGGTTCAACGGCCATTGCTAATTATGAAACAGGTCGAAATGAACCTAGTCTGGATGTTTTGATAAAATTATCCGAAATTCTGGATGTTACTCCGAATGACCTGCTGGGATTTCCTGTGGTGGAAAAGGAATTGGAAATTCTTTATTCTTTTCAGGAATTGCCCTCTGAAAAACAGAAAATAATCATTGATATGATAAATGCCCTCCAATCATAATGAATGGAAGGGTATTTTTTTGCCCGACTGGGCTGCTTTATACTGCCTGAATAGGCTTGTGGGGAAGGGATTACTGAGGGAAACATTGTTTCCCTTAGTTCGTTGGGAAGTCTGAAACCATACGAAAGGTTTCAGGCTTTTTGTTACTTTTTGTGCGCAAAAAGTAAGGAGGAAGAGAAGATTTTGCCGATGTACTTCCTAGAGGGGGCGAGCAGAAGGTTTGTCCAACCGGAGCTTTGGCTCGAATGAGCCCGCCTTCGAGAACTTCCGAAGCCTGTGAACTTCAGATAAAACCTGTTGTTTTTCCCCCTTTCCTGTGCTAAAATAAATAGAGTATGTCCAATTTTCAGTTGGAATTTTTTGGAGGTAAAATTATGGATTTTAAAATAGAAATTGCAAAACTGCTGGCAGCAGCAGCAGAAATCTCTGTAGAAGATGCGGCAGCAGCAGTAGAAATTCCCGCAAAGAAGGAAATGGGTGACTTTGCTTACCCTTGTTTCCGTCTGGCAAAAACATTCCGCAAAGCGCCCCCTATGATCGCTGCGGAACTGATCGAAAAAATCGAAAAACCCGATTTCATCGCAAAAATGGAAGTAGTTGGTGCTTACATCAACTTCTTCGTAAATAAAGGCGTTTACGCAGAACAGGTACTGTCCGCAGTTCTGGAACAGAAAGAAAACTACGGTAAAAGCGACATGGGCGCAGGCAAAACAGTTGTTATCGACTATTCCTCCCCTAACATCGCAAAACCTTTCCACGTTGGTCACCTGCGTTCCACAGTAATCGGTAATGCGATCTACAAAATCCACGAAAAACTGGGTTATGAAGTAGTGGGTGTAAACCATCTGGGTGACTGGGGTACACAGTTCGGTAAACTGATCGTTGCTTACAAAAACTGGGGCAGCAAAGAACTGGTTGAAAAAGACGGTATCCAGGAACTGATGCGTATTTACGTTAAATTCCACGATGAAGCAGAAGCACATCCTGAACTGAACATGGATGATGAAGCTCGTCTGTGGTTCGTAAAAATGCAGAACGGTGAAGAAGAAGCACTGACTCTGTGGAAATGGTTCTATGATGTTTCCATCAAAGAATTTGAACGCGTATATAAAATGCTGGGCGTAACATTTGACTCTTACGCTGGCGAATCCTTCTACAATGATAAAATGGATGCAGTTGTAGAAGAACTGAAAGCAAAAGAACTGCTGAAAGAATCCGAAGGTGCGATGATCGTTGATCTGGAAGATAAAAATATGCCTCCTTGTCTGATCATCCGTAAAGACGGCGGCACACTGTATGCAACAAGAGATATCACTGCAGCGCTGTACCGTAAGAAAACATACAACTTCGATAAATGCGTATATCTGACAGCTCTGGACCAGAACCTGCACTTCGCACAGTGGTTCGAAGTAATTAACAAAATGGGTTATGAATGGTCCAAAGACCTGATCCATGTTCCTTTCGGTCTGGTTTCTCTGGACAGCGGTAAACTCTCCACAAGAAGAGGTCACGTTGTTCTGATGGAAGACCTGCTGAATCAGGCTTGTGCAGAAACAAAGAGAATCATCGAAGAAAAGAACCCCGATCTGGAAAACAAAGAAGAAATTGCAAAACAGGTTGGTATCGGTGCAGTAATCTTCAATGACCTGTATAACTCCAGAATCAAAGACGTTGTATTCAGCTGGGAAAGAATGCTGAACTTCGACGGTGAAACAGGCCCTTATGTTCAGTATACACATGCACGTGCATGTTCCATCCTGAGAAGAGCAGGTGAAGTGAACTTCGACGGTATCGATTTTACAAACCTGTCTGATGAAGCATCTCTGGATGTTTGCAAACTGCTGGAAGCATTCCCTGAAAAAATCAAGGATGCAGCAGCAAAACTGGAACCTTCCATCGTAACAAGACATCTGGTTGCGATTTCTCAGGCATTCAATAAATTCTATCATGATAATCCTATCCTGAGCAGTGAAGCAGAAGTAAAACAGGCTCGTCTGGCTGTAGTATATGGCGTGAAGACAGTTCTGAAAGAAGGTCTGGCTCTGCTGGGTATTAATGCACCTGAACAGATGTGATATGAAAGCGTTTTCAATAGCTGACGCAGAAAAATTGCTTGCAAGATTTTCTGCGAAGATATTAGAAAACCTGATGACATGAGTAAAGCATAGCTTTACGAATGGCATGCTTTCATTTCTGAACATTCTATAACTCTATTATTTGAAAGAAGGCGTATTTTTGTATGAAAAAGTTAAAATTGATTTATAATCCTTTTTCAGGCAATAAAAGCTTTAAATTTGATTTAGATATCTGTATCGGTATTTTCCAGGAAGGCGGCTACGAGGTTCATCCTTTCCGTACCCTTTATCCCGGTGATATCGATCAGCATATTGCGACTATGGATCCAAATTATGATGTGGTGGTTGCATCCGGCGGTGACGGTACGGTGAATATCGTCATCAATGCCCTGATGCGTCGTGGTCTGCATATTCCTGTAGGTATCATTCCTTCCGGTACAGCCAATGACTTTGCCACATATCTTGGTTTCAAAACAGGTGACGTAGAGGACGTCTGCAGAACTATCGTTTCCACAGAACCTGTGCCTATCGATCTTGGTCTGGTAAATGATGATATTTTCTTTATCAACGTTGTGGCTGGCGGTTACTTCACAAATGTTTCCCAGACAGTTGATAAGGATCTGAAAAATGCATTGGGTAACCTGTCTTACTATCTGAAAGGGGTGGAGCAGCTGCCTCAGTTCAGAAAGATCCCTTATCGCATCACAACCAGTAAAGAAGTCATTGAGGAAGATCTGTATTTTTACATGATTCTAAACTCTGCTGGTACAGGCGGCTTCAACTATCTTTCTCCCGGTGCACTGGTTACAGATGGTGAGTTTGAGTTTGTTGCTGTGAAAGGCAGACCTCTGTATGAAATGACTCCCACAGTGATGAAACTGATGATGGGTGATCATCTTGATGATAAAAACATTCTGTATCTGAAAGACAACTACTTTAAAGTAGAATGTCTGGATGATACATTCAAAATCAAAGAAACCACAGTCGATGGTGAAATGGGCCCTGATATGCCCTTTGAAATGAGAGTTATTCCTGCGGCAATTCCTGTCTTCGGTAAATTCGACCAGATTCAGGAAAAGGCGGATAATCCTTTGCTGACTCTTTGGAAGAATGCTGGTATGCCTACAAAGTTGTGATATAGCGGAGAAAAATATGCAATAATAAAAGGAATATTATAGCTGCTTGCAGAATATAATGTTCCTTTTTTATTGTAATGCTTTGCGGAGCAAACGCATGAGAAGGACGAAAGTCCTACGAATGTTTTTCGTTTATGTTTCACGAGAAACATTATTTATGATTATTAAGAGTTACTGATCTTCAGTACTCTTTTTTTGTAAAAGAAAATCTTTGTATAGTTTCACGTGAAACACTATGTTTTATTTAAGAATTTTTTAAGATGTTGTTTCACGTGAAACATTGCAATTTTTTCAATGATATACTATTATTATATAGATAAGAAAAACAGTAAGGAAAGGCGGTAACAAAATGAGCAAAGTAAGAGTCATTGCGGTGACAAATCAGAAAGGCGGTGTGGGTAAAACCACTACAGCTATCAATCTTTCCGCCTGCCTTGCAGCAGAGGGAAAGAAAGTACTTGCCGTGGATGCAGACCAGCAGGGTAACACAACCAGCGGTCTTGGTCTGGACAAAAACGGAATGCCTCAGACAATTTATGATGTATTTCTGGGTGAAAAAACAATCAATGAGGTAAAACAGCCCACTTGCGTAGATGGTCTGGAAGTGATTCCTGCCAATATCAACCTGACAGGTGCGGAAATTGAACTGATCGGCAATGAACGCAGAGAATACATCCTGAGAGAAGCACTGGCAGAAATCAAGGATGAATATGATTTCATCATCATCGACTGTCCTCCCTCTCTGAACATGATCACAGTCAATGCCCTTGTGGCAGCAGATACTGTTCTGGTTCCCATTCAGTGTGAATATTTTGCGCTGGAAGGTCTGGAGCAGCTGTTACATACAGTAAATCTGGTGAAAAAACGCCTGAATCCCGATCTGGAAATTGAAGGCATCGTATTTACCATGTATGACGCCAGAACAAATCTTTCTCTGCAGGTGGTAGAGGAAGTAAAACGTTCTCTGGGTCAGAATGTATATCGCACTATCATCCCCAGAAATGTTCGTCTGGGTGAATCTCCCAGCCACGGTCTGCCCATTAATCTGTATGACCCCAAATCCAAAGGTGCGGAGGCATATCAGCTGTTAGCAGAAGAAGTCATGGAAAAGGAGTGGAACTGATATGGCAGTAAAGAAAAAAGGTCTGGGTGCCAAAGGTCTTGGTATCAATGCCCTCATCAATACAGAAATGGAGGATATGAAAGCCTCCAAACCTGCGAAAAAGAAAACGGAAGAGGCTGTACTGGAACTGGATCTGGATATGATCGAGCCCAACAGAAAACAGCCCAGAAAATATTTTGATGAAACAGCGCTGGAAGAACTGGCAGCATCTCTGAAGGCTTATGGTATGATCCAGCCTATCGTTGTAAAGAAAAACGGAGATTATTATGAGATCATTGCCGGTGAACGCCGTTGGAGAGCAGCAAAAATCGCAGGTCTGACAAAAGTGCCTGTTGTCATCAAAAAATGGGAAGAAGGCGAAGCCTTTGAGGCTGCTCTGGTGGAAAACCTGCAGAGAGAAGACCTGAACCCTATGGAAGAAGCAGAAAGTTACCACAGACTGCAGGAAGAATTTGGTCTGAGTCAGGAGAAAATTGCAGAAAGAGTGGGTAAAAGCCGTTCTGCTGTCACAAATAGTCTGCGTCTCTTGCAGTTAGACCCCCGTGTTCGCAATTTTGTTGTGGAAAATAAACTGACAGGCGGTCACGCAAGAACACT
>JAFZDV010000045.1 GCA_017560955.1 Anaerotignum sp. | reverse complement strand
TGCCGCTATTTTTTCGGGAGATTTGATCTTCTTCGCAAGACCTGTGACCTTTTTCGCCGCCACATCCTCCAGTGTATAGCCGCAAAGCTTCAAGAGACCTTCCGCCGCTTTATAGCTTTCGGGGTGTACGCCCGTTCTGTCCAGCGCCATTTTACTTTCAGGCAGACGCAGGAAACCCGCACACTGTTCATATGCCTTTGGACCCAGCTTGGGTACTTTCAGCAGTTCTTTTCTGGCAGAAAACTTACCGTTTTCTTCTCTGTATTTCAGGATATTTTTTGCCACAGTGCCATTGATGCCTGCCACATAGGAAAGTAATGCAGGACTGGCTGTGTTCAGGTCAACACCGACACTGTTTACGCAGTCTTCCACCACGCCGCCCAATGCTTCTCCCAATCGTTTCTGGTTCATATCATGCTGATACTGACCGACACCGATGGATTTGGGGTCGATTTTCACCAGTTCCGCCAGAGGGTCCTGAATCCTTCTGCCGATAGATACGGCACTGCGCAGGGAAACATCGTATTCGGGGAATTCCTCTGCCCCCAGTTTAGATGCGGAATAGACAGATGCACCAGCCTCATTGGCAATGATATACTGCACTTTTCTCTTTGTTTTTTTCAGCATTTCCGCTACGAACAGTTCAGACTCACGGGATGCTGTGCCGTTGCCGATGGAAATCAGTTCAACGCCGTATTTTTCAATGAGACCCAGCAGTTTCTTTTCCGCTTCGGCTATTTTGTTCTGAGGTGGTGTAGGGTAAACTACAGCCGTTTCCAGTGGTTTGCCTGTGGCATCGATGACAGCGATCTTACAGCCAGTACGATAAGCAGGGTCAAGAGCCAAAACCACTTTGCCGCTGATGGGTGGCTGTAACAGCAACTGCTTCAGGTTTTCACGGAAGACACCAATAGCAGATTCTTCCGCTTTTTCTGTCAGGTCATTTCTGATTTCTCTTTCCAGAGAGGGCGCAATCAGGCGTTTATAACTGTCTGCGATAACCTCCTGCAGGATTTCAGCCGTATCGCTGTTTTTGCGGATGATTTTGCGTTCCATTCTCTGCAGCAGTCTGTCTTCTTCCCCTTCGATTTTGATGGAAAGGAAACCTTCTTTCTCTCCGCGGTTCACCGCAAGGATACGGTGTCCTGCCGCTTTTTTCAGAGGTTCCTGATAATCATAATACATTTCATAAACAGAGGGTTCGTCCTTGGATTTTCTAGAGAGCAGTGCACCATACTGTACTGTTGCTTCACGGAGCGTTTTTCTCAGGTCAGCATCATCGGAGATCTGTTCCGCAAGGATATCCTTTGCACCCTGAATGGCATCTTCTACTGTTTCCACGCCTTTTTCTGCATCCACGAAAGCAGAGGCATATTCCTCCAGAGAACCGATCAGTTTCTGGCCGAAAATCATATCCGCCAGAGGCTGTAAGCCTTTTTCCTTGGCGATAGACGCACGGGTTCTGCGTTTAGGACGGAAAGGGCGATAGATATCGTCGATTTCTGTCTGGGTCTCCGCCGCATCCAGTTTCATTGCCAGTTCTTCTGTCAGATTGCCTTGTTCGGCAATGGCATTTTTCACCTGTTCTCTTTTTTCTTCCAGATTTCTCAGGGCTGTCAGGCGTTCAGACAGCTGACGGATGATCTGGTCATCCAGAGAGCCTGTCATTTCCTTACGGTAACGGGCGATAAAGGGCACTGTATTGCCTTCATCCAGCAGTTTTACTGTGTTTTCCACCTGAGAGGCCTTGATATTCAGTTCTTCCTGTAATTTCTTTAATATATCCATAGTAAACTCCTTATGCACGATAATCGTGCCAGATTTCTTCCAGTCTTGCTTTACATTCCTCCGCAGAAAGCAGCAGACGATAGGAGTTTCTCTCCCCTTCCGTCTTTTCCGCCATACCACGAACGATGAGGTAATCCAGATGGGCCATAGTCTCCCCAACAGCAAACCATCTCTGGCTCAGAGGAAATTCTGCCCATGTTTTGCCACGCATAGACCATTTCAGGTGTGCCGCGATATCTGTCGCATGGGTATCGGGGTGTCCTGCCAGTGCATCTACAGTTTCCATCAGGCGCACCAGATGATGCTCGATGATCTGGGCAATACGCACATACACATCCATATCATTCTGGCGGTGGGCAGGAAATGCTGTTTCCATTTCATAACCGCGAATTTTCACCAGACTATTCAGATAATCCCCCAGAGAATCTTCTGCTTCAGACCAATGGGTGATATTGGGTGTGATATTGAAGAGGATATGATCTGCAGTGAACATGATCTTCTTTTCTCTGCAGTACAGACACATCTGACCGGGTGTATGTCCGGGAACATACACACATTCAAATTCCCATCTGCCTACTTTGATGATATCGCCGTCAGCCACATGCTCCGCCTCAAAAAACTTCGCAGGGGCAAGGCCTCTTGCAGGGTTGGAAATGCGCAGTTCCGCCAGCTGTTCTCTGGTAAAGCCTTCCTGATAATACAGTTCGTCCGCCTTATCCCAGCGGCTGCCATCTTTATGCTGACCAAGGATATCATGGTCTTTTGCACTGATATAAATTTTGCCAGGTTTATCCCCCATGACTGTAGGAGCAAGGCCTGTATGGTCAGAATGCAGATGCGTCAGGAACATATCTGTTCTGTTCCAGTCTGCATCCAGTTCTGTCAGACCAGCCAGTAATGCCTCCTCGCATTCGGGGCGGTTAAAGCCTGTATCCAGAATCAGCGTTTCCCCTTCGTCCTGAATGATATAACAATTCAGATTTCTGAGGGGGTTATCGGGCAGGGGTACATCTATCTGAAAAATATTCGGATCTTCATAAATTTTCTTAAGCATATTTTTTCCTCGCTTTCCATTTTGGATGCTGTCTTTTTATTATAGCCAATCCCTCTCCCTGCCGCAAATAAAAAAAGCACAGTCGTTTTTTCGAATGTGCTTTTCCTTTTCATTTATGCCGCAGCCTGTTTTTTGCTTTTCATCATCTGCATTGCAATGATGGCACCAACAACTGCTACACCCATAATGTCAGTTACTGTACCAGGATAGATCAGCAGCAGACCGCCAACGATGGACAGAATACGCAGACCCCAGTTCAGATGACCGGCCATATAGCCTTCCAGACCCATGGATACACCGAACATACCGATCGCAGAAGTGATTACGATCATGATAAAGCTGATCGCATCTGTATCGATCAGAAGCATTGCAGGGTTCAGTGCAAAGATATAAGGGATGATGAATGCCGCAATAGCCAGCTTTGTTGCTGTAACTGCTGTTTTCATAGGTTTCGCACCTGCGATGGCACTGCCTGCATAGGCCGCCAGCGCAACGGGAGGAGTGATATCCGCTACGATACCGAAGTAGAATACAAACATGTGCGCTGCCATCATGGGGATACCCATTGCCACCAGAATAGGTGCGCATGTGGATGCCATGATGCAGTAGTTCGCTGTGGTAGGAACGCCCATACCCAGTACGATACAGCACAGCATTGTCATGATCAGTGCCAGCAGAACATTGCCGCCAGCCGCCGCCAGTACCGCTGCTTTCAGCATGGAAGCCAGACCTGTCATTGTGATACAGCCGGCAATCATACCAGCAACACCACAGGCCGCCGCAACAGAGATACTGCTCTGTGCACCCGCTGCCAGTGCGTCGAAGATTTTACGAGGATTGATACGATTTTCTTTATTGATCAGACCAACGATCAGTGTGCAGCCGATCGCCAGTACTGCAGATTTCTGAATTGTCATGCTGTTTGTGGAAATCAGCAGAACCAGAATGATCAGAGGAAGCAGCAGGAAGGAACGTTTCATCAGCTGTCTGAACTGAGGCAGCAGTTCTTTGGGGATACCTGTCAGACCCAGTTTTTTCGCTTCCAGATGTACAGACATGAAGATACCTGCAAAATACAGGATCGCAGGCAGGATCGCTCTCAGAACGATAGAGGAATAGTTTACGCCAATGAATTCTGCCATCAGGAATGCCGCAGCACCCATGATAGGAGGCATGATCTGGCCGCCTGTGGAGGATGCAGCTTCTACCGCACCTGCAAATTCGCCTTTGTAACCTGCTTTTTTCATCATAGGGATAGTAACGGCACCAGTTGTTACTGTGTTACCAACGGAAGAACCGGAAACCATACCACACATGGCACTGGAGATAACCGCTACTTTCGCAGGGCCACCGGAATAGTGACCTACTACGGAGTTTGCCAGCGCAATGAAGAAATCGGAGATACCCGTTCTTTCCAGGAATGCACCGAAGATGATGAATACCGCAATAAATTTCGCACAAACGTTGATAGGTGTTGTGAAGACACCTTCTGTGCTATAGAACAGTGTTTTCAGCAGGTTCTGGAAACGACGCAGCAGGATAACCTGATCCGCCTGATAGAAGAACACTGCATAAATGATGAAGATGGAAACCACGCACAGGATGGGCAGGCCAACACTGCGGCGGCAGATTTCAAATACAGAAAGCAGCGCAATGACTGCTGCTGCGATGTGATACCATTCATAACGGCTCATACGCAGTTCCACCAGATCTTTCGCATTCAGTACGAAATAACCGAAGGCCAGCGCCGCCAGACCCGTGAACAGGATATCATACCAGGGCATATGGTTC
>JAFZDV010000001.1 GCA_017560955.1 Anaerotignum sp. | reverse complement strand
TGTGCCACAGGCACAACAGCCATTGGCGAAGGCTACAGGGCTATCCTGCACGGATATACGACAGCGGCAATCTGCGGTGGCAGTGAAGCGGCCATCGTTCCTCTGACTGTTGCTGGTTTTGGTGCCTGCATGGCGCTGAATCCTTCTGAAGATCCTGATGCAGCATCTTTGCCTTTTGACAAACGCAGAGGCGGTTTTGTTATGGGCGAAGGCGCAGGTGCGGTGATTCTGGAGGAATATGAACATGCAAAAAAACGTGGTGCAAAAATTTATGCGGAAGTGGTAGGCTATGGTTCCACCTGCGATGCTCACCATGTGACAGCCCCTGCGGAAGAGGCAGTTGCCAGTGGTAAAGCCATTCGCATTGCAGCGGCAGGTCTGGAAGGTGTTGCCCCTGAGGCGATTTATATCAATGCTCACGGTACAGGTACACCTATGAATGATAAAACAGAAACAAGAGCCATCAAAAATGCTTTTGGTGAAGAAGATGCGAGGAAAGTGCACATCAGTTCCACAAAATCCATGACAGGTCATATGCTAGGGGCGGCTGGTGCGGTAGAAGCTATTGCAGCGATCCTGGCGGTGAAAGAGGATATCATTCCTCCCACCATCAACCTGACAGAAGCAGACCCTGCATGTGATCTGGATTATACACCAAACACAGCGGTGAAGACTGTGGTGGAAGGGGCATTGTCTACTTCTCTTGGCTTTGGTGGTCACAACGCCTGTGTGGCTTTCAGAAAGGTGAGGGATTGATGGATACAAATAAAATCAATGAACTGGCAAAAATTTTACGTCAGAATCAGCTGACAAAACTGGACCTGACAGAGGGTGACTGCCGTATCGTTCTGGAAACAGCAGGTGGCAGAAGTATGGAGGTTCCTGTTGTTCCTGTGGAAAATAAACCAGAAATCCTAGTAGAAACTGCTTCTGTTGTGGAGAAAAAAGAGTCTTCCGATGCAGTGGAACAGAAATCTCCTTTAGTTGGTACTGTTTATCTGGCACCACAGGTGGGAGCAGAACCCTTTGTAAAAGTGGGAGATCAGGTGAAAAAGGGCGATGTCCTTTGTATTGTAGAGTCCATGAAAATGTTCAATAACATTGAGGCAGAGTTGGATGGCACTATCGAGGCGGTCTGTGTGGATAATGGTCAGGTCGTAGAATTTGGTCAGCCTCTGGTTCGCATCCTGCCTTAAGGAGGAAGAAATATGAATCAGGAAGAAATCAAAAAGATCCTGCCTCACAGAGACCATATGCTTCTGATCGATGAAGCGGAACTGCGTGACGGCAAGGCATACGGGAAAAAAACCATCCGTGGTGATGAATTTTTTCTGCAGGGGCATTTCCCCAGCAACCCTGTGGTTCCCGGTGTGATCCTGTGTGAAATTCTGGGACAGAGCGCCTGTGTGCTTCTTTCTGCTGAGGGAGAAGGGAAAACCCCTTTCTTCACAGGTCTGGATAAGGTGCGCTTCAAAAACAGCGTTCGTCCTGGGGATGTGTTTGAAACAGAATGTACTTTGCTGAAGCAGAAAGGACCTTTTTACTGGGCAGAAGGCAAAGGTTTTGTAAATGGTAAATTATGTGTCAGCGCAGAATTTTCTTTTGCGCTTATGAAGGAGTAATGATGTATGTTTTCTAAGATTCTCGTTGCCAACAGAGGCGAAGTGGCAGTCCGCATCATCCGTGCCTGCAAGGAAATGGGCATCGAGACAGTGGCTGTCTATTCGGAGGCGGACAGAAATTCCCTGCCTGTTGCCCTGGCGGATGAACGTATCTGTATTGGCGGTAATGCGGCAGCAGACAGTTATCTGAACCAGAAAAATATCATCAGTGCTGCACTGGCTACCCATGCGGAGGCCATCCATCCCGGTTATGGTTTTCTTTCCGAAAATGTGGATTTTGCCAGACTCTGTGAGGAAAACGGCATTGTGTTTATTGGCCCCAGAAGTGAAGTGATTTCTGCTATGGGGGACAAAGATGCATCCCGTCAGTTGATGCAGCAGGTAGGAGTACCTGTTGTTACTGGGACAGAGATTCTGAAAGATGTGGAAGAAGCAAAGAAATTAGCCGAAAGTATCGGCTATCCTCTTCTGGTGAAAGCAACAGCAGGGGGCGGCGGCAAGGGTATCCGCGTGGTGGAAAGAGAGGAAGATCTGGAAGAAGCATTTCATACAGCATCCCGAGAGGCGGCAAGTGCTTTTGGGAATGGGGATGTATTTCTGGAAAAATATCTGACCCATGTACGTCATGTAGAAATGCAGGTGCTGGCAGATTATGAAGGAAATATCCTCTGTCTGGGGGAAAGAGATTGCTCTCTGCAGCTGAATAAACAGAAAGTGCTGGAAGAAACCCCCAGCCCTGTGATGACGGAGGAGATTCGTCAGGGCATGATGGAGGCAGCCATCAAAGCGGCAAAAGCGGCCAACTATACCAATGCAGGTACAGTGGAATTTTTACTGGCACCTGATGGTCAGTTCTATTTCATTGAAATGAATACCCGCCTGCAGGTGGAACATCCCATTACAGAGGAAATCAGCGGTGTGGATATTGTGAAATGGCAGATTCGCATTGCCTGTCAGGTTCCTCTGGATCTGAAACAGGAGGATATTCAGCTGAAAGGTCATGCTATGGAATGTCGTATCAATGCCCGTTCCATAGGGAAGGTGGATTTTCTGCATATTCCCGGTGGCGGCAGGGTTCATTTTGATACAGCCCTTATCCAGAATTGTGAAGTCGTACCGTATTATGATTCCATGCTGGGGAAACTGATCATTCATGCGAACACCAGAGAAGATGCAATCCGCAAAATGGAAGCGGCTCTCTGTGAGATGGTTATTGTGGGCGTGGAAACAAATGTGGAAGACCAGTTGAAACTGGTCAGAAGTGATGCATTCCATCAGGGGGAATATGATACATTGATTCTGCCTGATATTTTGAATAAAAGAGGTTGATTGAATGAGTAATATCATGGATTACTTCCGCAAATCCAGAAATGCTTTGGAAAAAGGCGGTATCACACTGAAATCGAATAAGGAAGAAAAAATCAGATGTCCCGAATGTAAGTCCTATGAAACCAAGAGGGCGATTGCAAAGCATAAAGTGACTTGTCCCCATTGCGGACACCATTTTCGTATTGGTGCAAGAACACGCATCAAAGCGATCTGTGATAAGGATAGTTTTCAGGAACTTTTCAGCGATATTGAAACGATAGATCCTCTGAAATTTCCAGGTTATCAGGATAAAATGGACAGAAGCAGACAGATCTGTGGTGAGGCGGAAGGTGTGATTTGCGGTACAGCAATGATTCGCCGCCAGCCCTGCGCGATGTTTGTGATGGAGCCAGGCTTTATGATGGGCAGTATGGGTTCTGTTGTCGGAGAAAAAATCACCAGACTCTTTGAATATGCGGCGGAAAAAGCATTGCCTGTGGTTGGCTTTACTGCCAGTGGTGGCGCCCGTATGCAGGAAGGTATCCTTTCCTTGATGCAGATGGCAAAGACCAGCGGCGCAGTGGATTATCATAGCAAAAGAGGCGGTCTGTATATCACAGTTCTGACAGATCCCACAACGGGTGGTGTGACGGCAAGCTTTGCTATGCTGGGGGATATTATCCTTTCTGAGCCCAATGCGACGATTGGTTTTGCAGGCAGAAGAGTCATTGAGCAGACAACGAAAAAGAAACTGCCCGATGATTTCCAGAAGGCGGAGTTTCTGCTGGAGCATGGTTTTATTGATGCCATTGTTTCCAGAATTGAACTGAGAAATACCCTGGAAAGACTGTTGGAACAGCATGGAAGGAGGGAAAGGCAGTTATGAGAAGTTCCTATGAAAAATTGTTGATTGCCCGTGCCCAGAACAGACCTACTTCCCGTTCTTATATCGAAAAACTATTTACGGAGCGTACAGAACTGCATGGGGATAGAAAATATGCCGATGATGCGGCTATTATCGGTGGTATCGGTATGCTGGATGATATTCCTGTAACATTTATTGGCATTGAACGTGGCAGAAATCTGCAGGAACGGATTCAGTGTAATTTCGGCTGTCCTATGCCAGAAGGGTATCGAAAAGCTTTACGATTGATGAAACAGGCGGAAAAATTCAGAAGACCAGTTATCTGCTTTGTGGATACTTCTGGTGCCTTCTGTGGAGAAGAAGCGGAAGAAAGAGGTCAGGGGCAGGCCATTGCAGATAACCTGATGCAGATGATGGGGTTGCAAGTGCCTGTCATCACCATTGTCATCGGGGAAGGCGGCAGTGGCGGCGCCTTGGGACTGTCTGTGGCTAACAAACTATATATGTTGGAAAATGCGGTATTTTCTGTGATCTCTCCTGAAGGCTGTGCAAGTATCCTGTGGGAAGATGCGAAAATGGCACCCGAAGCGGCAGAGTGTCTGCGTATTACAGCTGATGATATGGTGACATTTGGTGTGGCGGAAGAAATCATCAGGGAAGATTTCAGGCATTTTAGCCGAATGTGTGAAGGTATGAAAGAAAAAATTATTTCTGACTTGAAAGGCTGGTCTGAAAAAACAGGAAAAGAACTTTCGAAAGAACGGTATTTGAGATTCCGTAAATTGGGTCGGTGGATGGAATAAAAGTGATGAGAAAAGGCGGTGTAAACACACCGCCTTTTTATATTGGTAATATATCTGTTAGTCATTCATGAAATGATGTTTGTCGAAGAAATGGAACAGCAGGCTGAGGATCATGCCAACCAATGCAGCAAGGGACATGCCTTTCAGAGCGATGCTGCCCAGCTGAATGGAAACGCCAGACAAACCAACGACCAGAATAACAGAAGTCAGTACTGTGTTTCTTGTTCTGCTGTAATCAACCTGAGAATCTACCAGAATACGCAAACCGGAAGTGCCGATCATACCATACAGCAAGAAGGAGATACCGCCAATAACAGCACCGGGAATGGTATTGATGAGGGCAGTCAGTTTGCCGATAAAGGAGCAGCAAAGAGAAAGCACAGCAGCACCACCGATAACATATACGCTGTAAACTTTTGTCATAGCCATAACACCGATGTTTTCGCCATATGTAGTCGTAGGTACGGAACCGATGCAGGCAGAAAGAAAACTGGAGAAGTTATCCGCAAACAGGGAGCGGTGCAGACCAGGGTCTTTGATCAGATCTCTGCCGACAATTTTGCTGGTTACTACCTGATGACCGATATGTTCAGAAACAATAACCAGCAGGGCAGGCAGCATGATGGCAATGGCCTGAGGATGGAATTTGGGGGTGGAGAAATTTGGCAGTGCCAGCCAGTTTGCTTCTGTTACCGCTGTGAAATCTACAATACCTGTCAGGTATGCCGCAATATAACCGCAGACAACAGCGATCAGGATGGGGATAACTGACAGAAATTTTCTGAACAGGACAGAGCCGAAAACAGCTACGCCCAGAGTTACCAGGAAAACGATAACGTTTGCAGTGTCAGGTGTTCCTTCTGCGGGCAAAAGACCGGCAGTATTGGCAGCAGAACCAGCCAGTTCCAGACCAATCAGGGCAACAACGGGACCCATGGCTGCTGGAGGAAGTACTACATCGATCCAGTCGGAACCGAATTTATAAATGATACCTGCAATGACACAGCCGCATAAGCCTACAACAGCAAAACCGCCCAGAGCGTAGGAATAGCCGAACTGTTCAATGATCAGAAGGCCAGGTGCCAGGAATGCAAAACTGGAACCCAGATAAGCGGGTGCTTTTCCTTTTGTGATGAGGATGAACAGCAATGTGCCAAGGCCATTCATAAACAGAACGACAGCGGGATTGATGCCGAACAGGAAAGGAACCAGAACGGTTGCACCGAACATAGCAAACATATGCTGTAAGCTCAAAGGAAGCAGCAGTGAAAAAGGTACTTTTTCATCTACCTGAATGATTCTTTTGGTTTCCAAAATTAAAACCTCCTTATATTAAGTAATTCTGTAAAACATTCTTTGGAAAGTATAGCACAGAAAAGAAGATTTACCAAGGCGCTATATATGCTAAAAATGAAGTTGAAAGTATGCAGATAAAAAGGTATAATGTATAAAAATATCGAAAGGAGAAATAAGCTATGTATAACGGAATTGAAAATATTACTATTTGTGATCATCCTTTGCTGAAACATAAATTATCTATTTTAAGAAATAAAAACACAGGTACAAATGAATTTAGAATTATTGTAGAAGAAATTGCGATGCTGATTGGCTATGAAGCGCTGAGGGATCT
>JAFZDV010000044.1 GCA_017560955.1 Anaerotignum sp. | reverse complement strand
TCTATCCATCCTGCTTACCCCCTTCCGCCGACGGTCATACTGCTGACACGGATCATAGGCTGACCCACATCTGTAGGAATAGAACCGCTCTTACTGCCGCACATGCCCTGTGCGCGTTTCAGATTATTGCCCACCATATCGATATCACGCAGAACCTCATAACCTTTGCCGATGAGAGTTGCCCCTCTGACAGGCTCAGCAATTTTACCGTTTCTGATCATATATCCTTCCAGAACAGCAAAGTTAAAGGAGCCCGTTGCAGGGTCCACACTGCCGCCGCCCATCTGTTTTGCATATAAGCCATACTCTGTATTGGCGATGATATCCGCAGGGTCACTTTTGCCGTTGGCAATGAAGGTATTTGTCATACGGCTGGTGGGTGCATAACGATAGTCCTGTCGTCTTGCAGAGCCTGTGATAGCCGCGCCCATGCGTCTGCCGTTCAGTCTGTCTACCATATAGGAAGTCAGGATACCATCCTGAATCAGGATATTTCTTGCTGTAGGTGTGCCTTCATCATCCATTTCCGCAGAACCCCAGCCATTGGGGATGGTGCCGTCATCAATGGCAGTCACCAGTGGAGATGCGATGAGCTGTCCCATCTTACCTGCAAAAACAGAGGCATTTCTTGCCACCGCTGTTGCTTCCAGACCATGACCGCAGGCTTCATGGAAAATAACACCGCCAAAACCATTATCGATGACAACGGGCATTTTCCCTGCAGGGCAGGGTTTTGCATTTAACATCGTCACCGCAATGCGGCCTGCTTCTCTGGCACACTCTTCCACATCGATGCGGTCAAAGAGTTCAAACCCTTCGGAGCCGCCGGGGCCCAGATGGCCGCTCTGTTTTTCCGTTGCAGAGGATGCCACCGCCTCTACTGTGAAACGGGAACGCACTCTGTCTTCCTGTCCCCAGACACCTTCAGAGTTTGCCACTAAAACGTGTTTCATCACTTCCAGATAGCCTGCTCTTGTCTGAGTGATGAGGCTATTGTATTCCTTTGCCGCCGCAGATGCTCTTCTCAGGTGTTCTGCCTTCACGCTTTTTGCAATGCTGTCAGGCTGCACCAGAATGGGATTGATACATCTTTTCGCCATTTCCTTCCAGCCTTTGATGTTATAGATGCGGTCGCCTTTCATGGCCGCCGCACCTTCTCTGGCAATGCGGATGAGGTTTTCTTCCGTCAGGTCATTGGTAAATCCATAAATCGCCTGATTGCCAAAGAACAAGCGCACCCCTGCGCCATAGTCCATGCCGCCCAGCGCAGATTCCACTCTGCCATTGACCATGGAAATACTGCTGCGTTTTGCTTCTTCCGCATAGATTTCCGCAAAGTCCGCACCGCTTTCCAGTGCCGCTGTCAATATATTTTCCACTGCTGTTTTTTTCAGCATCGTTACTCACTTCCTTGCTTTTCTGTTTCCTCCAGATACAGGCTGACCGCCTCCAGATAATGGAGCAGACTGCCGTTCTGTCGGATGCTGTATTTTTTATCAAATGCATCATAGGGGATGGATTTGCGTCCGCCCTTTGCCGCATTTTCCCAATATTTCTTCAGTATTTCAAATGGCAGCAGATAATATTCATCTACTGCAGAAAAATGTACCAGAAGGAAGGCAAGCCCTCTTTGTCCACAGAATTCTTCCATGAATTCCATCTGATGTTCATGGATATTCTGCAGGGGCAGACTTTTGCCTGCGGTCTCCTTGGCATCAAAAGCAATGGGCACGCCCTGAGCCACACCGATATAGTCAACGGTAGACTGCTTTTCGAAATATGCCAGTGTGATGGTCTTACTTTCAGGGTCCATCTTTACAGGGGTAATGGGCGTAGGAATTTTCTGGAACAGCGCCAGTCTGGACTGTCTGTAGCGTTCATTTGTAAAGTTGATGACCTCTTCAAAGGTACTGCCTCTCAGCCCTCTGGAATTCCAGTGTGCCATACCATTCTCCCCTTTCTTCCGTACTATTCTTAAATATTGATTATAACACAGATTTTACCCCCTTGCCAACTGACTGACCGTCACAAATGTAACACCTGCCGCCTCCAGTTCAGGGATGAGTTCTCTGATGGCCTGCACCGTAACCACGCCGCCCTCCGGCCCCACATGACCAATGGCAAGGGCATAGCCTTTCTCCAGCGCCACTTCCGCCGCTTTTCTCAGGTTGGCTTTCACCACATTCACATCATCAGTGCTGTCCAGAAACACATCCCTCGCCAGAAAGGTCACACCTTTTTCTCCTGCAATTTTTCTGCCAAGGCTTTTTCCTGTGGTCACGCTGTCCACAAAAAGCATATCTTTTTCCTGCAGAACTTCCATCACTGCAGAAAGGCTCCGTTCATCCTCCATAATGGCTGAGCCCATGTGGTTATTCAGCCCCACAGCATCGGGAAGAATAGCAAAGGCTTCTTCTACCCTGTCCTTGATTTCTGTATCGGTCATATCCCGAAAAACACCTTTGTCCCCCACCCATTCCTTCTTTCCTGTCAGAGATTCCATGGGCATATGGATGAAAATTTCTTTTCCAGCCTGACGCAC
>JAFZDV010000043.1 GCA_017560955.1 Anaerotignum sp. | reverse complement strand
TGCCTATGGTAGTTTTCCCTTGTCAGGACGGTAAATTTTTCGATTTCGAAAGCCGTGGTATGATGGAAACAGTAAAAGATCACCTGGAACAGGGCAGACTGCAGCTGTTCTGTGTTTCTGGCATTGACGAAGAAACATGGAGCAAAGCGGATGGTGAACACCATGGCAGAATCATGTGGCATGAACAGTGGTTCAAATACATCTGTGAAGAATTCATGCCTCGTCTGCATGAGATCCACGCGGAAAAAGACCCTAATCCTTACTATGGCAAGGTTATGCTGACTGGTGCATCCATGGGCGGTTACCACTGTGTAAACTTCTACCTGAGAAGACCTGATCTGTTTGGTGGCTGCCTGTCTCTGAGCGGTCTGTTCCACGCAGGCTATTTCTTCCAGGGCTATAACGATATCAATGTATATTACAACTCTCCTGTAGACTACCTGCCTAACATGGCTGCGGATCATCCTCTGCTGGATCAGATCCGTCAGGGCAGAATCGTGATCTGCTGTGGTCAGGGCGCATGGGAAGATGAAGCAAAAGCCGATGCATGGTCTCTGCAGGCACAGTTCGCAAGACTGGGCGTTCCTGCATGGATCGATGTATGGGGTGAAGATGTCAACCATGACTGGCCCTGGTGGCTCATCCAGTTCCCTTATCATGTAAATAAACTGCTGGGCTATTGATGTTGAGCAAATAATAAACCCCCTCGTTTGAGGGGGTTATTTTTGTGGTTTCGTTCAAATACCTTTTCGCGCACATTTGTCCTTGCTTTTTCAATGGGACTAGTATACAGTATAGTTATGGATTTGTAAAATTGATAATAAACATCTGTGTAATCTAAAAACTAGATTTAAATAGGAGGTAAGATATGGATATCAAGAATCTGATCACCTTTATACATGTAGCAGAATTGCGCAGTTTCACAAAAGCAGGGGATAAGCTGGGCTATTCTCAATCCACAGTTTCCTTTCAGATCAGACAGCTGGAGAACGAACTGGGGGTTCCTCTTTTTGAGAGAATCAACCGTACAGTTACCCTGACGAACCACGGCAGCCGTTTGCTGCAGTCTGCCTATAAGATCAATGAAGTGCTGCAGGATTTTGAACGGGAGAAAGATGTGGAAACAGAGGTCAGAGGCAAGGTACGCGTGGCTATGGCGGACTCTCTGTGCAACGAAGTGATCCGTCGTGTTTTTCCTGAACTTCATAAAAAATATCCTGCCATCAAGCTGGAGTGCATTTCTGCAGGCACACAGGAAATGTTTCGTCTGCTGAATCAGAATGAGGCAGACCTGATGTATACATTGGATAGCCACATTTATGATACGAACTTTTCTATTCTGCAGGAATCCCGTATCAGTATGCACTTTGTCTGCCCTGCAGATCATCCTTTGGCAGGCCGTGACCATATTACAGCGGAAGAACTGACAAAACAGCCTTTCCTGCTGACAGAAAAGGGGATGAGTTACCGTCGCCTGATGGACGAACAGCTGGCGGCAAAATCTCTGGAGGTAAAACCTGTATTTGTCAGCGGCAATGCCGACCTGATTTGTTATCTGGTGGAAAAAGGTGTTGGTTTCTCCCTTCTGCCTGACTATGTGACAAGACCCTATGTGAAAAAGGGCACTCTGCGTTATGTGAATGTGCCTGAAATCAAGCTGGAGGTATGGACACAGCTTCTGCATCACAGGGATAAATGGATCTCCGAGCCTATGCGTATCGTCATTGATTATCTGCATCGCTGTGTATTATAATAAAAGGAAAGAAAGGGAGTGGATGCTATGTGGTATGCATTGGCTGAATTATATGATGGAAACCGCGTTCTGGAATTGTTCTGGGGCGAAGACTTGAAAGATGTTTCTGCAAAACTGGAAAGATACTGCGATGAAATGATGCAGTTTGATTTAGAAGAAATGACCATGGATGACATTGATGGTTACTATACAGAAGGCTATGATGAATATGAAGCCATGATCGAAAATCCTTCTGTGGAAACCATTTCTGCCCTGCATTTTGGCTGTAATGGCGGCAAACTGGATATGAGAACAGTGACAGACAGTTTCGAAGAAGTGGGTGCTACCTTCGAAGTTTATAAGAAAGGTGTCCAGAGAAACTGGAAACTGGTTTCTTCTGTGGAGGAAAGTATTTCTGAAATGAAAGCGCTGGAAAAAGAATGGAAAGCATTGATCGACGGTACAGCGGATACCGATAAACTGCAGTATTTTGTGAAATAAGGGGGTATTTCCTTGCATTACGAAAAATTTGAAACAGTCAGAAAAGAACAGTATCCCATGACAGAACAGCTTGCATATCTGGATACATCCACCTCCGGTATGGTTTCCAGAAGGGCAAAAGATGCCATGGTGGCATATCTGGAAGAGCGTTTTGAAAAGGCGGTCACAGCGGCAAAACTGAATGAACTTTTTGCATGGGGCGACGGCCTGAGAGCAACAGCGGCAAAAATGTTCAATGCTGATGCGGAAGAAATTTTCTTCAGCCACGGTGCGTCTGAAATGATCAATGTGTTCTCCGCTGGTGTGGAACTGAAGGAAAATGCCAATGTGATCGTGACAGGTCTGACTTTCCCTTCTACACCCTATACATGGGAAAACCGTGTGGGAAAGGAAAATGTTCGTATGGTCCTGCCTGAAAACTATGCCATCCCTTTTGAAAAGGTGGTGGAACAGGTAGATGAAAATACAGCAGTCATTTCCCTGTGCCTGGTGGAAAACACAACAGGCTTTATGCATGATTTAAAGAAAATCAGTGCATTCTGTCAGGAAAAGGGTATTTATCTGGCACTGGATATTACCCAGTGTGTAGGTGCCATGAAAATTGATGTGAAGGAAACACCTGTGGACTTCATTGCTACATCTTCTTTCAAATGGCTGGGTTGTGAATACGGTATTGGTATTGGATATGTTTCCAAACGCGTGATGGATAAGGTGAAACCTGTGTTTGTTGGCTGGGTCGGCAATCAGAACCGCATGGACCATAGTAAATACAACTTCAATCTGGCGGAAACAGCGGCAAAATATGAAACAGCCATCCCCAACTGGGTAGGTCTGAAGGGGCTGGAACAGGCTATGGAAATCTATCTGGAACTGGGCATCGATGATGTAGATGCCTATATTAGAGAGTTGATGGAATATCTCTATGCGGAAGCGGCAAAGGTGGAACATATCAGCATTCGTGGTGAATTTGCACCCGAAAACCGCTCCAGCATTGCATATATCGATATGCCTGCAGAATGGGGCATGAATGATGATATTCTGGAGGCGAATGGCATTCGTGCCCATATGGCCGGTACAGCGGTTCGTGTAGCACTTCATTATTTCAATAACAAAGCGGATGTGGACAGACTGATCACATTCCTGAAAAACTATAAAGGCTGACAGAGGAGGGATTCTTATGTTTTTAGACAATACGATTTATCTGGGTTTATCTGATGAGGGCAGAGTGTGCCTTCCTCTGAATATGGCAAACCGCCATGGTCTGGTGGCTGGTGCCAGCGGTACAGGTAAGACCATTACGATGAAAGTTATGGCGGAATCTTTCTCTGATGCAGGGGTGCCTGTGTTCCTTTGTGATGCGAAGGGGGATGTTTCCGGCCTGTGTGCCCCTGGTAAACAGAATGACGGCATGGAAAAGCGCATTGATAAATTTGGTATCAGAGATGCTTTCGAATATAAAGGTTATCCCGTCACTTTCTGGGATATCTATCAGCAGGGCGGACACCCTGTGAGAATCACAGTTTCTGATATGGGGCCTGATCTTTTGGCTCGTATCCTTGACCTGACTCCTGCCCAGGAAGGTGTCATGAATATCATTTTCCGCATTGCCGATGATAAAGGTCTGAAACTGATCGATCTGAAAGACCTGAGAGCCATGGTAAGTTATGTAGATGAACACAAGAAGGAATTTGCCGTAGAGTATGGTAACATCACTACACAGTCTTTAGGCGGTATTTCCCGTGCGCTGCTGCCTCTGGAAGATCAGGGCGGCGATCTGTTCTTTGGGGAACCTGCACTGGATATGGCAGACTGGATGCGCTGCGATGAAAACGGCAAGGGTATGGTGAATATTCTGGACTGTGTAAAACTGATGCAGAATCCCAAACTGTACACCAGCTTCCTGCTGTGGATGTTGTCTGAACTCTTTGAAACACTGCCCGAAGAAGGGGATATGGATAAGCCTAAGCTGGTATTCTTCTTTGACGAAGCCCATATGCTTTTTGCCGATGCCCCTAAAGCACTGGTGCAGAAGGTAGAACAGGTGGTAAAACTGATTCGTTCCAAGGGTGTAGGCATTTACTTTGTAACACAGAGCCCCGGGGATATTCCTGATTCCGTTCTGGCGCAGCTGAGCCATCGTGTGCAGCATGCCCTGAGAGCTTATACTCCTGCAGAAAGAAAAGCAGTGCGTGTAGCGGCCCAGTCCTTCCGTGAAAATCCTGCTTTCAAGACAGAAGAACTCATCTGTGAACTGGGGGTTGGTAAGGCGCTGGTTTCCTGCCTGAATGAAGAAGGCGTACCTCAGATGGTACAGCATACATCTATCATCTGTCCTCAGAGTCTGATGGCTGCGGCCGATGAAGCATCCAGAAGTGCCTCTCTGATGAAAGACGGCATGGAAAAATATGATGAAACCGTAGATAATGAATCTGCCTATGAAGTGCTGAACGAAATTGCAGTTGAAGAAGAAAAAGCAGAGGAAGAAGCGGCAGCGGCAGAGCAGGCAGCAAAAGATGCAGAAAAAGCGGCGAAGGAAGAAGAAAAACGACTGGCGAAGGAAGAAAAGGAAAGAGAAAAAGCCGAACTGAAACGCCAGAAAGAACTGGAAAAAGAAGAGGAAAAAAGACGTAAAGCGGCGGAAAAACGCAAGGAAAAAATTCAGAAAGAACTGATGGATGTAGGCGTAAAAGCCCTGAAACGCGGCCTTTTGAATACATTACTGAAAAAGAGATAAACAAAAAAACGGTGTGTCTGTGCGGCACATCGTTTTTATTTTGTAGGAATGGCAAAAAAGTGGTATAATATAACAATGAACTTGAAATGAAAGACAGGAGGTTTTTCTATGAAAAAACAGATCGCTCTGCTGCTGGCTGGGGCAATGGCATTTTCTGCGGCAGGCTGCGGCGCGGGCGCAGATTATGCCACAGAGGGCAGCACAGAATTGAATATTTATATGTGGCAGGATTATATCTCTGATGATATCATTCAGGCTTTTGAGGAGGAAAATGGCTGTACAGTGAATCTGGTCGGCATGAACAGCACAGCGGAGGCAGTAGAAAAACTGACTGCAGGCTGTGGGGATGAATATGATCTGGTGATGGTGCAGAATAGTGATATGGGTTTCCTTGAAGACGGCGACTATGTGGAAAAAATCAAAGCGGACAGTTTGCCGAACACTTCTGCCTTGAAGGATTATTGCTGGGTATCCAAGAGCTACGGGATCCCTTATCTGATGAAATACATCTATGTGATCTATGATTCTGCGAAATGCCCTGTGGAGATCGATGATTATCATGATCTGCAGGCAGCGGAACTGGAAGGTAAAGTGGCTGCAATCAGTGGTGCAAGAAATCTGTTTTCTATGGCGCTGACATCTCTTGGCTATGATCCCAATACAACAGAGGAAGAGGAACTGAAAGCAGCTTATGACTGGCTGGTTAAATTCGATAAGAATGTTGCGGCATACGATGCAGATGCAAAGGCGCTGACAAAAGGCGGCATTGTGGCTGCGGTAACAGATGATCGTACAGCAGCAGAAGTGATGGCGAAGAAAGGTTCCTGGAAGGTTGCACCTTTTGCGAAGCAGAAGGTAGAAGCTGTGGTAGATATGTTTGTGATCCCTGCAGAAGCGGCTCATATGGATCTGGCAGAAAAGTTCCTGAATTATATCTGTGATCCTGAAGTAATGGCAGAAAACCTGAAGGAATATCCTTATTCCTGCCCGAATGAAATAGCAGAAGTACTGAGTTCTAAGACATATCAGAATGCACCTGAAAGAGATTTTGAATATCACAAAAATATTTTCCTGCAGAGATCTCTGGAAGATGGAACAGAAAGCATTGATGCATATTATCAGCAGTTGATGGCTGAAGATAGCACAACAACAGAAGAACAATAAAAAAGAAAGGTCGTTCGGGAAGAACGGCCTTTTCTGATGGAAAATAAAAGAGAAAAGACGGTAAAATCAGGTGATTTTACCGTCTTTTTTATTTGCCGCTCACAAATGGAAACCGGGAGGGGTGTTCCATTTTCCTATGCGGGATATTGGTCAGAAAATTCTGGTTGATTTCCGAATTAGGAAATGTTCATACCGAATACCATACCAGCTACAACGATAGCGCCGATAGCGATAGGGTCAACGAATTTAACCAGGAATTTGTAAGCGCCAGCCAGACCGAATTTGTATTTGCCTTCGGATGTAGCTTCGATTACGGAGTTTTCGGGACCCCAGATCCAACCTACAAAGAATGTAGTGAAGAATGCACCCAGAGGCAGCAGCAGTCTGTCTGTTGTGTATTCCAGGAAGTCGCCGAAGATAGGGAATTCGATACCGCTTCTGGAGATCCAGATACCTTTCAGGTTCATGTAAACCTGAGACAGTGTGTAGAATGTACCGATAATTGCGATCAGGATGGACAGAACAACC
>JAFZDV010000042.1 GCA_017560955.1 Anaerotignum sp. | reverse complement strand
TATAAATATGTGACAGACCTGATCGGTATCCGTGTATTTTTCCTGTATCGTGAAGACTGGGTACATTTTCACCGTTACCTGACTGAAAAATTTGAAAATGATCCTAAAAACTATATCGTGGATCGTCTGAATGACTTTGACGAAAACCCTGACCATTATTATATTGCGGAAAAGCCCAAAGTATATAAAAGAGGCGGCGATACAAAGATTTATGATGGAGAAGAAATCGATATCATCACAGATGGTATTTATCGTTCCCTGCATTATATCGTGAAATATAAAGGTTATTATGTAGAAATTCAGGGCAGAACACTGTTTGAAGAAGGCTGGAGTGAAATCGACCACGACATCGTATATCCTTACTACAAAGACGACGAAATGCTGCAGGATTATTCCAAACTGCTGAATCGTCTGTCTGGTCTGGCAGATGAAATGAGCTCTTATTTCAGAAAAATCAGAGAGTTCAGAGAAGAATAAAAAGGCTGTAATGTAACAGGTAGAAATTGGATAAAAGGTTTATTGTATCGGAGGTGCTGATATGAAAATGAAAAGAATGGTTGCAGCATTGTTAGTAGCGGTAATGGTGTTAAGCAGTAATGCTGTTGCTCTGGCAGATGCAAGTACAACAACAGACAAAACAGTTTATAAAAGTCTGGCGGCAAATACAGAAATTTATGCTGTAACAGACAAAGCGAAAAGTGATTATCCCAACTATGGTGCAAAATGGGAACCTACAGAAGGTGTTTACTATGGCAGAGTTGCCAGAGGCGGTCAGATTCCAGGTGGCTACGGTCTGGCAAATATGAATGGGATGTCTGATGAAAGTCTGGTTTCCCATTACTATTCCCTGAATGATGGCTACAGTCTGGAATATTGGTCTTATATCTATGGTAAGGCTTTGAATGGCTCCAGAGGACTTCTGATCAATCTGAACTTCTCTGGCGAGGGTGCAGACTGCAAACCTGTGATGAATGGTACTTATGATGCAAAGCTGATTGCAGATTTTCAGTATCTGAACAGACTGAGCTGCCCTGTTTTCATCCGTATCGGCGGCGAGATGAATGTATGGAGTAAAATGGCATCTGCGCAGGATTTCAAAGGGGCATATAACCACATTGCGCAGCTGGCAAGAACTTATGCGCCAAAAGCAGCATTGGTATTCTCTCCTAACTTCAGTGCAGCCAAAGGGGTAGATATGGATAGTTTTTATCCCAATAATGCCTATGTAGACTGGATTGGCACTTCTTTGTATTATAAAAAATTTGCAAACAATGGGGATACAAGATACGATGCGTTCTATGGTGTTGGTACATATGGCGATCCTATGCTGAATATCCAGCAGATCATCAACCTGGCTAAAATGCATAAGAAACCCGTAATGATCACAGAAGGCGGTTCTTATAGCAGCAGAAATGGTGTGGATACTTCTGCTTTTGCTGCAGAAAGAGTGGAAAAAGCATATCAGTTCCTGACTATGGTATATCCTCAGATCAAAGCAATCATCTATTCCGATACAAACTTTGGTTCTTCTGGTACAATTTATCAGCTGGACAGCAGTTATGCAGTAAATAATGCTTATGAAAAGGCAACTTCCCATAACCCTACACTTCTGCATAGTACAAGAGGGGATGCAAAATATTATACAAAGGCATCTGCTCTGAGTGGCTCTGACTGGAGTGGCATGATGACCCTGGCAGCATATACTTATGATTCCGGCAAACCTTCTGCAACATGGTATGTGGATGGTGCAGCAAGAAGCACAGTATCTGACTATCCTTATAACTTCACTTTGAACGCAGGTGCGTTTGCTCCCGGTAAACATACGGTTGAAGTGAAATTCTCCAATGGTGCATCCAAGAAAGTAACGATTAATGTAGGTTCTGCAACTGCTACACCTACAGAAGATGCACTGTATGCAGATGGTGTTAGAAAAACACCTTCCATTTACAAAATTGACGGCAGTAACTATTTCAAAGTGCGTGATGTGGCTGCTGTGCTGAAGGGTACTAACAAGCAGTTTGCAGTTGGCTTTGATTCTGCAACAAGCAGCGTAACACTGACATCCGGTCAGCCTTATGCCATGACAGGCAGTGAAATGAAACCCGGCAAAGGCGGGGCAGTAACTGCGATTGTCAGTGATAACAGTATCTATGTAAACGGTCAGAAACTGAATCTGAAGGCATATAAGATCAATGGCAGTAACTATTTCAAACTGCGTGATCTGGGTCAGGCGCTGGATTTCTATGTTGGATACGATAACAATGTGAAGAGTATTATTGTATCCGGTTATTCCGGATATGCAAATTAAATAGAAGTATTTAAAACAAACTATCCCCGAAGGTCATCCTTTGGGGATGATTTTTTTGCAGAAATAAGACGAATTTACAGGAAGCCTTGCGTAAATATGAAAAATCAAGTATCTTATGAGTGAGAAGGGAAAGTTTTAAAGAGAAAAAATAATCAGATTATATATCTGGAAGGAGGATATATTATGGGTTTAATTAAAGCGGCATTAGGTTCTGCAGGCGGCGTTATGGCGGATCAGTGGAAGGATTTCTTCACTTGCGATTCCATGCCGGCAGATGTCCTTATCATGAGAGGTAAGAAAAAACAGTCTGGTCGCTCCAGCAATACAAAGGGTGATCCGGATATCATCACAAACGGTTCTGTTATTGCGGTTGCGGAAGGTCAGTGTATGCTGATCACAGAACAGGGCAAGGTCGTAGATGTCTGCGCAGAACCCGGTGAATATACATACGATATGTCTACAGAACCTTCTGTTTTCTCCGGTAATCTGGGCGAAGGCATCAAGGCGGTATTCCAGAATATCGGTAAACGTTTTACATTCGGTGGCGAAGCGCCTAAGGATCAGCGCGTTTACTATGTAAATACAAAAGAAATCATTGGCAATAAATATGGCACGCCTTCCCCTATTCCTTTCAGAGTAGTAGATGAAAGAGCGGCTATCGATATTGATATTTCCGTTCGTTGTTTTGGTGTTTACAGCTATAAAGTAGTAAACCCTCTGTTACTGTATACAGCACTGAGCGGCAACGTAGCAGATGTTTATACCAGAGATGAACTGGATGCACAGCTGAAAAGCGAACTCCTGACAAAACTGCAGCCTGCCTTTGCAAGAATTTCTGTAATGGGCGTTCGTTACTCTGCGATCCCGGGGCATACAACAGAACTGGCAGCGGCCCTGAGAGAAGAACTGACATCTGACTGGAAAGAAGGCCGCGGTATCGAAATGCAGTCCATCGGCGTTTCTTCTATCAAAGCCAGTGAAGAAGATGAAAAAATGATCAAAGAAATGCAGCGTGACGTTGCATATATGGACGAAAGACGCGCAGCTGGTCGTCTGGCTGGGGCAAGAGCAACGGCTATGGAAGCGGCAGCGAATAATCCTAACGGCGCAATGGCTGGCTTTATGGGCATGGGCATGGTAAATGGCATGGGCGGTATGAACGAACAACAGTTGTTCCAGATGGCACAGCAGAGAGAAGCGGCACAGATGCAGCAGGCAGCAGCGCAGACTCCTGTAGGCTGGACATGTGTATGTGGTCAGGCTGGTAACAAGGGTAAATTCTGCCCTGAATGTGGTTCTCAGCAGCCTGCGGAAGTGGCTGGATGGACTTGCAGCTGTGGTGCTGTGAATAAAGGTAAGTTCTGTGTAGAATGTGGTTCTCCCAAACCGGCAGGTGTTCCTCAGTACAAATGCGATAAATGTGGATGGGAACCGGAAGATCCCACAAAAGCGCCTAAATTCTGCCCCGAATGCGGTGACCCTTTTGATGCTGGTGACATTGTAAACAGATAAATGAAAAATTCGGCGGGGAAGCCTTTCACCTTGCTATTTTAAAAGATTCTTGCATAAAAAAACGCAAAACCAATTAAGGTTTTGCGTTTTTTGTTATTTGTTGGAATATTTATGCTTTTTCGATTATTCCCACTCGATTGTGCCTGTGGGCTTGGGAGTCAGGTCGAACAGAACACGGTTTACGCCAGCAACTTCGCTTGTGATACGAGCTGTGATGTGCTGCAGCAGGTCGAAAGGAACGTTTTCAACGGATGCTGTCATAGCGTCTACTGTGTTAACGGCACGGATGATTACGCACCATTCATCTGCACGTTTGTGGTCACGAACACCAACGGATTTGATGTCGGGAATAGCTGTGAAGTACTGCCATACTTTGCCTTCCAGACCGTTTTTCGCAAATTCTTCACGCAGGATCGCATCGGATTCACGAACTGCTTCCAGTCTGTCTCTTGTGATAGCACCCAGACAACGAACACCCAGACCGGGGCCGGGGAAGGGCTGTCTGTAAACCATACCGTCGGGCAGACCCAGAGCTTTACCAACGGCACGAACTTCGTCTTTGAACAGCATTTTCAGGGGTTCAACCAGAGCGAACTGCAGGTCTTCAGGCAGACCGCCTACGTTGTGGTGAGATTTAACTGCTTTTACTGTTTTTGTACCGGATTCGATGATATCGGGGTAGATTGTACCCTGACCCAGGAATTCGATGCCTTCCAGTTTTCTAGCTTCTTCTTCGAATACACGGATGAATTCAACGCCGATCACTTTACGTTTTGTTTCGGGATCAGCTACGCCAGCCAGTTTGTCCAGGAAACGGTCAACTGCGTCAACGTATACCAGGTTTGCATCCATTTCGTCACGGAATACACGAACAACTTCTTCGGGTTCACCTTTACGCAGCAGGCCATGGTTTACGTGAACGCATGTCAGCTGTTTGCCGATCGCACGGATCAGCAGGGCTGCTACTACGGAGGAGTCTACACCGCCGGACAGAGCCAGCAGAACTTTTTTGTCGCCAACCTGACGTTTGATCAGTTCTACCTGGTCGTCGATGAAGTTTTCGATTGTCCAGTTTGCTTCTGCTTTACATTCATCAAATACGAAAGCTTTCAGTACAGCTGCTCTTTCTGCTTCATCTGCAGGGAATGCTGCGCCGCCTTTGTGGTCAGCTTTCAGGATGGGGAAACCAGCACCGTAAACTGCTTCGGAAGCATCAATTTCAACGCCGTCAACCACACGGTTTACGCCGCCGTTCAGAATGATACCTTTTACGCC
The DNA here is from genome assembly GCA_017560955.1 of Anaerotignum sp. Classification (GTDB taxonomy): domain Bacteria; phylum Bacillota; class Clostridia; order Lachnospirales; family Anaerotignaceae; genus Anaerotignum_A. Next base: position 222 of record JAFZDV010000042.1, on the reverse strand, counting down.
GGGCAGTGCTGCCAGTTCTTCTGCTGTGATGTCATGAGGGTGAATTTCTGTGTAAACACCCATTGCACGGATCTCACGGGCAATCATAGGGTTTTCTGTGCTGCCCAGGTCCAGAATCAAAATCATATCCTGTTTCATAGTAACCTCCCGTTTTTTTATAAAAATAAAATTTGGTAGTGCTGATTGATTGATAAATTTATTCTATCACATCAGTTTTATTTG
>JAFZDV010000041.1 GCA_017560955.1 Anaerotignum sp. | reverse complement strand
GTGGTGAGGTCCTCACCACATAATTTTTGAATATGTGTTAGTTATAACTAACTAAAGGGAGCGAATCAGGAGGAATTTTAGAATGAGAATTGCTTTAACAGGTAATCCAAACAGCGGCAAGACTACAATGTTTAACGCCCTGACAGGCAGAAACGAACGTGTGGGTAACTGGGCCGGTGTAACAGTAGATAAAAAAGAAAGTCTGATCAAAAAGAACTTTTATGATGGCACAGAAGAACTGGTAGCAGTTGACCTGCCCGGTGCTTACTCCATGTCCCCTTTCACAGCGGAAGAAAGCGTAACAAGTGCTTATGTGAAAAATGAAAGTACCGATGTGATCATCAACATTGTGGATGCAACAAACCTGAGCAGATCTCTGTTCTTCACAACACAGCTGCTGGAACTGGGTATCCCTATGGTAGTGGCTCTGAATAAAAGTGATGTGAACGAAAAGAAAGAAACAATCATTGATACAGCGGCACTGTCTGCAAGACTGGGCTGCCCCGTTATCAATACAGTTTCTATCACAGCAAACGATAAAGGTCTGCAGGAAGTGGTAAAAACAGCAGCATCTCTGTTTGGCAAAGAACAGAAAGCACCCTTCGAACAGGGCGACATCGACCTGACAAGTAAAGAAGCAGTAACAGAAGCAGACAGAAAGCGTTTCGCTTTTGTAAATGAAATCGTAAAATCTGTAGAAACAAGAAAAATCCAGACAAAGGATCATAATAAACAGGATAAACTGGATGCTGTACTGACAAACCCCGTGGGGGGTATCCTGATTTTTGCAGCTATCATGTTCCTGGTGTTTGATATTTCCCAGTCCACATTCGGTCCTTTCCTGGCTGACACACTGGTAGGCTGGATCGAAGGCTTCCAGGAAGTAGTTGCAGGCAGACTGGAAAATGCATCTCCTTTCATGCAGGCTCTGGTGGTTGACGGTATCATCGGTGGTGTAGGTGCAGTAGTAGGTTTCCTGCCTCTGGTAATGGTAATGTACTTCCTGATGGCACTGCTGGAAGACTGTGGTTACATGGCACGTGTTTCCGTAGTGCTGGACCCCATCTTCAAAAAAGTAGGTCTGTCCGGTAAATCCGTTATTCCTTTCGTTATCACAACAGGCTGTGCGATCCCCGGTGTTATGGCGGCTCGTACCATCAAAAACGAAAGAGAAAGAAGAGCAACAGCAATGCTGGCACCTTTCATGCCTTGTGGCGCAAAACTGCCCGTAATTGCTCTGTTTGCAGGTGCGTTCTTCGCAGATGCATCCTGGGTTGGTACACTGATGTACTTTGTAGGTATCGCGCTGATCTTCTTTGGCGCACTGCTGGTAAATAAGGTTGCAGGTCATAAAGCAAGAAAATCTTTCTTCATCATGGAACTGCCCGAATATAAAATCCCCAGCCTGAAAAGAGCATTCCTGTCCATGCTGTCCCGTGGTAAAGCATATATCGTGAAAGCAGGTACAGTGATTCTGGTTTGTAACACAGTGGTGCAGATCATGCAGTCCTTCACATGGAGCCTGCAACTGGTAGAAGAAGGTATGGAACATACATCCATTCTGGCATCTATTTCTTCTCCCTTCGCAATCCTGCTGATCCCTCTGGGCTTCGGTGCATGGCAGCTGGCGGCAGCAGCCATCACAGGTTTTATCGCAAAAGAAAACGTGGTTGGCACACTGGCGGTATGCTATGGTATCACTAACTTCATCGATACAGAAGAACTGGCACTGGTTGGCGGTGCAAATGAAGTAGCGCTGGCAATGGGCCTGACAAAAGCAGCGGCTCTGGCTTATCTGATGTTCAACCTGTACACACCTCCCTGCTTTGCGGCAATGGGTGCCATGAACTCTGAAATCAAAGACAAAAAATGGCTGGCAGGCGGTATCGCCCTGCAGTTTGCAACAGGCTTTACAGTAGCATTCCTGGTATACCAGATTGGTACACTGATCACAACAGGTGCGGTAGGCACAGGTTTTGTTCCCGGTCTGATCGCAGTGATTGCAATCGTTGCAGTGATCGTTTCTCTGATCAGAAAAGCGAACAACGGCATCGCAGCGGAATATGCCCTGAAAAACACAACAAAGGCATAAGCAGAAGGAAGGAGTTTTCCTATGATCGATATCATGATCGGCCTGATCGTTCTGGCAATGGTCGGAGCGGCATTGGTCTACATCAGAAAACAGAAAAAAAGTGGTGCAGCATGTATTGGCTGTCCAAGTGCAGGCAGCTGCGGCAAAAAACATTGTAACTGCGGCACAGAAGAATAAAACAGATTATCCCTTATGGTTTTCCATAGGGGATATTTTTTTGCAGTAAAAATTCATATTTTTTTGGAAAACAGGAAAAATAGCGGTAAAAGAAATTCCGGGAGGGAAACTGATGATTGAGAGAAAAATGATCCTGAACAATAAAACGGGGCTTCATGCAAGACCTGCCTCCAGAGTGGTAGCTTTTTCAAAGGAACTGCCCTGCAAAGTATATATTGAGCATAATGGGAAAAAGGCGGCGGCAGACAGTATTCTGCAGTTATTATCCCTGGGGGCAAAGGAAGGCAGTGAACTGATCCTTTCTGCCGACGGAAATGGAGATAAACATTCTGTGGAAAAACTGGAAGCCTTTCTGCAGATTCTGGAGGGATGAGTATGCAGGAGTTTCGGGCAGCGCAGAAAGCATCGAAGGGGATCGCTCTGGGAAAAGCTTATCCCATCAGACATCCTGACCTGACAGCGGAGAAGAGAGAAATCAGAGAAAATGAAACGGAACGGGAAAAAAGAGCCTTTCGGCAGGCTGTGAAAAGGACCAGAGAGGTGCTGCGGCCCCTTGCCAGAGAGAATGCTGTGTTTGGTGCCCATCTGGATATGGCGGAGGATGAAACCCTAACGGAGGGAGTGGAAAGAAAAATCCACGACGGGAAAAATGCGCAATGGGCCTTGGAAGAACAGATGGAAGAAACCTGCAGTATGCTGGAAAGTCTGGAGGATGCCTATCTGCAGGAACGGGCGGCAGATGTACGGGATGTATGCCGCCGCATGATGGCATTTCTGAAAGGTGTTGAAGAAGAACCTTTTCCGCAGCTTAAAGAAGAAGTTGTTCTGTTTGCGAAAGAATTGCATCCTTCTGACATGGCGAAAATAGATTTTCGTTATGTGCGAGGAATCGTAACAGAAACGGGCGGAACTACCAGCCATGTGGCTATTCTGGCACGCAGTATGGAAATTCCCGTACTGATGGGATTGGAAGGGATCCTTACCAAGGTGGGAAAAGGGCAGATGACCATTCTGGATGGGAATGAAGGGGTGCTTTTTTTGCTTCCTGATGAAAAGACGCAGCAGGAATATCTGGAAAAACAGGAGGCAGAGGGAATACTGCGACAGAAACTGAAGGAAATGAATCGTTTGCCTGCCGTAACCACCGATGGCTGTCGGATACACCTGTATGCCAATGTGGGTGGTCTGAAGGATATCGAACAGGCGGTGAAGCATGGGGCAGAAGGCGTGGGGCTGTTTCGCAGTGAATTTCTGTATATGGAAAGCAGTCGTTTCCCAACGGAACAGGAGCAGTTTGAAATTTATAAGAAAGCGGCAGAACTGCTGAAGAAACCCCTGACCATACGTACACTGGATATTGGCGGTGATAAGGCACTGCCTTATTACAAATTTGAAAAAGAGGAAAATCCTTTTCTTGGCTGGAGAGCCATTCGCTTCTGTCTGGATATGCGTGATGTGTTTAAAACACAGCTGAAGGCCCTGCTGCGGGCGGCGGCTTATGGGGATATCCGCATCATGTATCCCATGATCGTTTCGGTGGAGGAGTTTCGCAAAGCCAATCAGCTGCTGGAGGAATGCAAGCAGGAACTGAAGGAACGGGGCGTTCTGTTTCGGGAAAGCATCCAGACAGGTATCATGGTGGAGACCCCTGCGGCGGTGCTGATGGCAGAAGAACTGGCAAAGGAAGTGGATTTTTTCAGTATCGGCACCAACGACCTGACCCAGTATATCCTTGCGGCGGATCGTGGGAATCAGAAACTGACGAAATTGTATGACCCGTTTCATCCTGCAGTGCTGCGTGCGGTGGCGCAGGTCATTCGGGCTGGGCATAAGGCTGGGATAGAAGTTGGCATGTGCGGTGAATTTGCAGGAGATGAAGGGGCAGTTCCGTTACTGGTCGGTATGGGACTGGATGAATGCAGTATGGTTTCCAGTGAAATTGCGGCTGTGCGTTATCAGATACGGGGGATCGCGGCGGAACAGATGAAACATCTGGCGGATAGAGTCCTTGCGGCAGTTACGGTGAAAGAGGTAAAACAACTGCTGAAGCGGTAAAAATGAGCCATTTCCTGAAAAGGGAAGTGGCTTTTTTCGTTAAATGAATAAATATGCCGAAATTTAGGGTATTTTCGTATATTTTTGGACAATCTTCCATTGCGTGTGTACAGGATGTTGTAGTACAATAAAAATGAAGTATTATGGCAATCTGTCAGAAGGAGGAACCCTTTTGGAAATCATAAATTGGAAGGAATTGCTCTATCCCTATGAGCAGGCGATGGAGGAACTTCTCTTAAAATTCAAGAATCTGGATAAAGAGTGCCGCCATCTGGGGATCTATTCTCCCATTGACTCTGTTTCCGGCAGACTGAAAAAACCTGCCAGCATTCTGGATAAAGCGGCGAGAAAACATATTGCACCTGAAAATATCGAGAAGGAAATTGAAGATATTGCAGGTATCCGAATCATGTGCCAGTTTGTAGAAGATATTCAGAAAGTGGTAGATATGGTCCGTGTTCGTACGGATATGACCATCGTGCAGGAAAAAGACTATGTAACACATATGAAACCCAGCGGTTACCGCAGTTATCATATCATCATCAAATATCCACTGAGCACTGCCCTTG
>JAFZDV010000040.1 GCA_017560955.1 Anaerotignum sp. | reverse complement strand
GTGCATTCGCAACAATCCCTACAGTAGGTCCCATCGTTCTGACAATCGGTCTGATCACATTCGCATGGTCCACAATCCTGGGCTGGTCTTACTACGGCGAACGTGCATGGGTTTACCTGACAGGTATCAAAGCGATCAAACCTTTCCGCGTAGCTTGGACAATCACAGTATTCGTTGGTTGTGTAGCTGCTCTGGACGTAGTTTGGAACGTAGCTGATACACTGAATGCTTGTATGGCATTCCCCAACCTGGTAGCTCTGCTTGGTCTGTCTGGCGTAATCGCATCTGAAACAAAGAAATATGTTTACGATAAAGACGCTGAAATGGGCGGTCTGATGAAATGGATGGACGACGAAGCTCCAGTAGTTGACAAATAATTTCAAAAAGATAATCCTTGAAGATGTAAATCATAAAGAGGCCTCTGCAAAGAGGCTTCTTTTTTTGTGCAAAAAAATGGAAAATATTGGAAATGTCAATTTATTTTGTTTATTCGCATTTTTTTTGTTCATTATTCTTGTTTCGTATTAAGAAAAAATCAAGAAAAAATAAAGAAATAGTGAAAAAAATATAAAAAAATCTTGATTTATTGACTTTTTTTGGATAATATAGATATGAATTCCAATGGAATGTTGTATGAGTATTTTTATATAACAGAAACCGCGGTCTGATAAGATACTGATGCACGCAATGATTCATCTTTTTTTACAAAAAGGAGGGAAAGTCTATGTTAGAAACTTTTAATGGCTATGTATCTGTAGTAAATGGTTTTGTATGGGGTCCTGTCATGCTGATTCTGCTGGTAGGTACACATGTATACCTGACAATGAGAACTGGTGTTATCCAGAGAAAAACATTTACAGGTGTAAAACTGTCCGTAACTCCTGACTCTGAAGCATCTGGTGACGTATCCGGTTTCGGTGCGCTGGCAACAGCTCTGGCTGCTACAATCGGTACTGGTAACATCGTAGGTGTTGCTACAGCGGTTGGTACAGGTGGTCCTGGTGCTGTATTCTGGATGTGGATGACAGGTCTGTTTGGTATGGCTACAAAATACGGCGAAGCAATTCTGGCTGTTAAATACCGTGTAAAAGCAAAAGACGGCTCCTATGTTGGTGGTCCCATGTATGCTCTGGAAAGAGGTCTGGGTCAGAAATGGCTGGGCGTTATGTTCGCGCTGTTCACAGGTATTGCATGTTTCGGTATCGGTAACATGACACAGGGTAACTCCATCGCTGAATCCGTAAACGGTACATTCGGCGTACCTAAAGTGGTAACTGGTGTTGTTCTGATGGTTCTGACAGGTCTGGTAATCCTGGGTGGCGTACAGTCCATCTCCAAAGTTTGTGAAAAACTGATCCCCCTGATGGCTGGTCTGTATATCGTTGGTTGTGTAGTTATCTGTGTAATCAATGGTGCTTACATTCCTGCAGCTTTTGCAGCAATCATTAAAGGCGCTTTCAATCCTCAGGCAGTAGGCGGCGGTTTTGTTGGTGCTACAGTAGTAATGTGTATCCGTGCCGGTGTATCTCGTGGTCTGTTTACAAATGAATCCGGTCTGGGTTCCGCTCCTATCGTAGACGCATGTGCAGCTACAAGAAACCCTGCAAGACAGGCGCTGATTTCCATGTCCGGTGTATTCTGGGATACAATCGTTGTTTGTCTGATGACAGGTCTGGTTCTGGTATCTGCAATCATTAAAGACCCCGTTGGTATGGAAGGTCTGGTAGGTGCAAACCTGACAGCAGGTGCTTTCGGTGCAATCCCCGTTGTAGGTCCTGCAGTTCTGACATTTGGTCTGATCACATTCGCATGGTCCACAATCCTGGGCTGGTCTTACTACGGCGAACGTGCATGGGTTTACCTGGTAGGTATCAAATCCATTAAACCTTTCCGTTTTGCATGGACAATCGTTGTACTGGTTGGTTGTGTAGCTGCTCTGGACGTAGTTTGGAACGTAGCTGATACACTGAATGCTTGTATGGCATTCCCCAACCTGGTTGCTCTGCTTGGTCTGTCTGGTGTTATTGCTTCCGAAACTAAGAAATATGTTTGGGACAAAGACGCTGAAATGGGCGGTCTGATGAAATGGATGGACGACGTTGCTCCTCAGCTGGATAAATAATCCTGCACAGCTCGTCTGAAAATCAAATAATCCTTGAAAGATGAATTTAAGCGGTGTACAAAAGTACACCGCTTTTTCTTTTGCTTTCTGTATGAGTATGGTATACTTATATATTATGAATCAGTGAGAATACGGAGGAAAAATCATGACCGAAAAATTATATTACTTAGACGCATATGCAACAAAATTTACAGCAAAAGTACTGGAATGTACAGAAGATAAAAAGAACTGGAAAGTTGTTCTGGACAGAACACTTTTTTACCCCGAAGGCGGCGGCCAGCCTGCAGATATGGGCACACTGGGCGGCGTGAAAGTGCTGGATGTTCATGAAAAAGATGATATTGTAACACATACTACAGACAAACCACTGGAAGTGGGTGCAGAAGTAGAAGGCGAAATTGACTGGGAACGTCGTTTTGACCTGATGCAGAATCATTCCGGCGAACATATCCTGTCTGGTGTGATCTGTGCTAAATATGGCTGCGATAATGTAGGTTTCCATATGGGCAAAGAAATGATCACTATCGATCTGAATACAAAAATTCCTGAGGAAGATCTGCCCTGGCTGGAAGAAAAAGCAAATGAAGCCATCTGGAATAATGCACCCGTTGGCATCCGTTATCCTTCCAAAGAAGAACTGGATGCGCTGGATTACAGAAGTAAAAAAGAACTGGAAGGTCAGGTGCGTATTGTTAATGTAGGCGAATATGACTGCTGTGCATGCTGCGGTACTCATGTGAAACTGGCAGGTGAAGTGGGCCAGATCAAAATCATCAGCGCACAGAATTATAAGGGCGGCACAAGACTGGAACTGCTTTGCGGCAAACGTGCCCTGCAGGATTTCAGAAAGAAAAATGATGTTTCTGCAGAAGCAGGCAAACTGCTTTCCGTTCCTGCGGATAAAGTGGATGGCGCTGTGAAAAATCTGCTGGCAGAAAGAGATGAACTCAATCAGGCATTGACACAGCTGAAATGGAAATATTTCGGCCTGAAAGCAGAACAGGTGGCAGAAGGTACAGAAAATATCCTGTTCTTCGGCGAAGGTCTGAACAGCAAGGATATGACTCATTTTGCAGACCTGCTGCTGAAAAAAGGTGCAAAAAGAACAGCAGTATTTTCTCCCAGTGGCGACGGTTTTGCATTCGTTCTGCTAAGCAGTGAAAAAGACGGCAGAGAATTTACAGATGCCATGAAAGAACCCTTTGCTTGCAAGGGCGGCGGCAAACCCGATGCCGTACAGGGCAGAGTGACAGGTGACAAAAAAGATATCAAAGCATTCTTTGAAGAAAAAGGTTTCCTGGTAGAAGAATAATCTTAGGAAATTCTTAAGAATTTGTTTAAAATTACGAAAAAAATCTATGATATTTTCATGGTGAGAGGCGAGAAAAGATGAAAGAAGCATTCAAAAAGAACAGAGAAAAACTGCTGAATCGCATTGAAATGTATTCTGTGGCGGTGATTTTTGCAGGAAAAGCACCTTATAAAAGAGGGGACGAAAGATATCCTTTTTCTCCTGACCGCAATTTCTATTATCTGACAGGCATTGACAGAGAGGACTGCATCCTGTTTGTGGCAAAAACAAGAAATGGCGTGCAGGAAACTTTATATATCCCCAGAGATAATGGAGATATGGCAAAATGGGTCGGTGCAAACATGACTGCAGAAGAAGCAACTGCCATCAGCGGCATTACAGATATTGCTGTCATTGATGCTTTTGAATCTGATTTTGCTACATATATGTTTAAAAATGGCATCAAAAAACTGTGGCTGGATCTGGAAAACAGAGAATGGAACGATGCACTGTCTCCCTCTCTGGAATTTGCAGAAAAAGCGCGCAGACAGATGCCCCATATCATCATCGGCGACCTGTATCCCGACTTCAGTGAAATGCGTGTTGTAAAGGAAGAATGGGAACTGGAACGCATGCGCAAGGCCATGGACATCACAAGACTTGGCATTGAAGAAATGATGAAAACTGCCAAGGCTGGTATGATGGAATATGAAGTGGAAGCCGCTTATGATTATGTGCTGAAAAAGAATGGTGTGAAAGACAGAGCTTTTGGTAC
>JAFZDV010000039.1 GCA_017560955.1 Anaerotignum sp. | reverse complement strand
TCTCTTCGGAAAATTCCTTTTCCTCCAGTTTCATGCGGATTTCTTTTACAGTACGCATTTTGTAGCCGATATAATGAAGAGCAGTGTCCTGCGCCTTGATGTAAATGAGGCTGTTTTTGATATATTCTATCGTTTCCTCAGAAACTTCCCTGCCTTCCTTCAGTTTGAAATACAGAATATCCTGCATGGGCAGCGCAAACGCATATTCGCCGTCGATGAACACATTATATCTGGTTTGGTCTTTTTTCTGTTGTGTAATGGCTGTGACCAGCATCTCGCCGCCTCCTTTCGCAAAATAATATTATAGCATATTTTCATATGAAATGCTATTAGAAAAGCCCTGGGACATTGTCCCAGGACTTTCTCCTTGCTCAAAACAGTTCTATAAATTGGACTTTATCGGTCTTCTTTTAGCAAAATAATACCACAAGACTTACAATAATCGGCTTTAGCATGAATACCCAAAAAACTATTATCGCTAATAATTTTTATACAATCTTTAGCATATTTCATTTTCAATAAACTTTGGCTTTTCCCATCAGGAATCCATTGTGCAGGAGTTAAATCTGTTGGAACAAAGCCACTTTGCATTTCTTCACCACAATATGGACATTTCACGCAATCACACCTCTTCGTCAAATTCAAGTTTATAAAACAGCCAATACATCTAAACCACCCAGATGCTCATTAAAGATTCGCTCTATGCTTATTTCACCAATTTCAATACTTCTTACTTGATCAACAAGAATATTGAATTCAGGAAAGGCACACAATGTAATATTCGTTTCATCTGAATCACAGCAGAAATGCCATTCATGGTGACTATTAGTAATGGAGTAATCCTTACCTTCATATCTGAATTCAATTTCTCTCCCTTGCATCAGATAGTCTGCAAGCTCATCAAATGTGAATTGCCACACAGCCACCCCTCCTTCGAAAAAATCAAGTTTATCTTTCAGCTCTATTTTATCAAATATCACTTTAACCTTCAAATAAAAAAGCCCTGAGGCTTCCCTCAGAGCTTTCCCGTCTTTCATTAAAGATATCTTGCAAAGAATGTTTCCAATGCCTTTTTGCCTTCCTCAAAGCCTTCAGGGGCTTCGCTATGACCCATGGCGTGGATATATTCCTCCAAAGTATCTTTGTAAGTCACATGGAGTGTCCAGCTATTGCCGCTGCACATACACATATCCAGTTTGCAGAAATCATTCCATTCATTGATCCTGTTTTCACGGATGACCTGTTCCAGTTCCTCCAGTTCTTCTTCCGTCATTTCACATCGTTTCGCCTGCATCATGCCGTCAAATTTATCGATCCACAATCCCTGCTGAGGATTATAGCGATACCATTCCATAAACCCCTGCGTATCAGCGAAACGGAAAGAAAATGTATCGATTTTCATATTGTATTTCCCTTTCTAACAATAAAGGCTGCCCCAAAGGGACAGCCTTCTCTTGCTCAAGCGTCATTATTTTGCGTATTCCACAGCTCTGGTTTCTCTTACCAGATTTACTTTGATCTGACCGGGATATTCCAGTTCTTCTTCGATTTTCTTAGCGATTTCTCTCGCCAAAAGAACCATACCTTCGTCAGTCACATCTTCGGGAACGATCATGATTCGCAGTTCACGGCCAGCCTGAATTGCGAAAGATTTTTCAACGCCTTTGAAACTGTCAGCGATTTCTTCCAGTTTCTGCAGTCTCTTGATGTAAGATTCCAGAGTTTCTCTTCTTGCACCGGGTCTTGCCGCAGAAATTGCGTCTGCCGCCTGAACCAGTACAGCGATGATGCTCTGAGGTTCTACATCGCCATGGTGTGCTTCTACTGCATTGATCACAGTTGCGTTTTCTTTGTAGCGTTTCAGCAGACCAACACCGATAGAAACATGAGAGCCTTCCATTTCATGGTCAACACTCTTACCAATATCGTGCAGCAGACCTGCACGTTTTGCCAGAGTTACATCCACACCCAGTTCTGCAGCCATCAGACCAGCCAGATGCGCTACTTCCATGGAGTGTTTCAGTACATTCTGACCATAGCTTGTGCGGTATTTCAGTTTACCCAAGAGCTTGATCAGTTCGGGATGCAGACCGTTGACACCTGTGTCAAAGGATGCTGCTTCGCCTTCTTCTCTGATAGTTGTTTCCACTTCTTTTCTTGCCTTTTCCACCATTTCTTCGATACGGGAAGGGTGAACACGGCCGTCTACGATCAGTTTTTCCAGAGCCAGTCTTGCGATCTCTCTTCTGATGGGATCGAAACCGGACAGAATAACTGCTTCGGGTGTATCGTCGATGATCAGATCGATACCTGTCAGTGTTTCCAGTGCACGGATGTTTCTGCCTTCACGACCGATGATGCGGCCTTTCATTTCATCATTAGGCAGTTGAACAACGGATACTGTTGTTTCTGCCACATGATCTACTGCGCAGCGCTGAATCGCATTTGCAACGATCTCTCTGGAGCGTTTGTCCGCTTCCATTTTCGCTTTGCTTTCCGCTTCTTTGATCAGCAGAGTTGCTTCGTGTTTTACATCGTTTTCTACCATAGCGAGAATGTGGTTCTTCGCATCTTCAGTAGTCAGACCAGAGATTCTTTCCAGTTCCTGTAACTGTCTTTCTCTCAGGGCTTTTGCTTCTTCTTTCTGTCTGTCCAGTTCTTCTAACTTTTTGTTCATGTGCTCTTCTTTCTTTTCGAGAGCTTCCACTTTTTTGTCCAAAGTTTCTTCTTTCTGGAACAGACGTCTTTCATTTTTCTGAAGTTCGTTTCTTCTTTCGCGAACTTCTCTTTCCAGTTCATTTTTTGTCCTGATACTGTCTTCTTTTGCCTCCAGAAGGATTTCCTTCTTTCTTGCCTCCGCTTCCTTCGCAGCATCGTCAACGATTTTGCGGGCTCTTTCTTCCGCTACGCCAACTTTACCTTCCGCGATTTTCTTACGGTATACAATGCCGACAACGATGCCGACAAACAAACATGCAACAGCCAGGATAATGCTTATCAGATCCATGAAAAACACCTCCTATTATTTAGTTTTCAAAGTTCATATTCATTTCTTCATATAACCTGTAAGTAATGGTGCAAATACACCTTTACTATTTTATTACTTTTTCACAGGCATGTCAAGGAAGGATTCATCCGCCCCAAGAGAACAAATGCACACGATACACAAAGAAAATGCCCGAAAAATCAACATTTTAGGCATTTTCCATATCTTTACATAAAATTTTCACAAATCGAATTATTGTATAAAATTACATACTACTTCTGCTTTTCTTTTTCGATCAGATACTGTCCAAATCCCAAGTCTGCACTTTCCAGAGAAACCGTTCCGCCAAAGCTCTCTTCCAGACTGAGCAAATACCCGTTATTCTGTCCTGCAAAGGCAGAAAGCAGCCTGGGGTCCGCCTTGACGATCAGTTTATCATAAATAGTATTGGCAAGGATGCCCTCTGCCTCACGGCGCATCTTTGTCACCGTCCATTCCAGAGAAGGCAGTCTGCCTGTCCCTTCACATGCACGGCATTTTGTTGTCATCTGACGCTTCAGGGATGGTCTGGTTTTCTTTCTTGTCACCTGCATCAGACCTAGTTCCGTCATACCCACAACAACAGTCTTGATGCGGTCTTTTTTCACCGCCGCCTCCAGTCGTCTGGTCACTTCCTTCTGGGCATTTTCATCCGCCATATCGATAAAGTCGATGATGATGATGCCGGACAGGTTTCTCAGACGCATTTGTTTTGCCGCTTCTTCCGCCGCTTCCAGATTCGTTTTCAAGATGGTTTTCTGCAGGTCGCCTTTCCCTGCCGCCTTACCTGTATTGACATCAATGACCACACAGGCTTCTGTTTCCTCAATCACCAAGAAGCCACCGCTTTTCAGCCACACATGCTCGTCCAGGGCTTTTTCACTCTGGCTTTCCAGATAATAAGCCGCAAACAGAGGCAGTTTTTCCGTATGCAGCTTCAGCTGAGGCTGATTCTCACCATTATAATCTCCAGTTTCCAACAGTTCTTCATAGGCAGTTTTATCATTCACCACATATTCATCTACATCGGGGGCATAGAAATCCCTTGCGGCCCTTCTGACAGGATGATTTTCCTGCAGGAGCAATGCAGGAGGTTTAATGAATTCACCCGTTTTCAGTTTTTCTGCCTTTGCCGCCAGATGCGTAATTTCCTTTTCAAATTCTTCTTTTGTTTTGCCTGCACCGTTGGTGCGAACGATAGCACCACAACCTTTCGGAAGAAGTTCCGCTACGATTTCACGGATACGGTTTCGTTCCGCAGAATCGGTGATTTTTCTGGAAACACCGATCTCCCCTGCATCTTCAGGCAAAAGCACCAGAAACTTTCCGGGGAAGGAAAAATTCGCTGACAGAACAGCACCTTTACTGCTGACTGCATCTTTTTCCACCTGCAGAATCAATGTATCCCCTACCTTGGGTTTTGCCAGATTTTTTCCTCCATCAGAAACAGCACGGGCATTGCCATAATAATAATAACCATTTTTGCCCACACCGATATCCACAAAGGCCGCCTGCAGGTTTGGCATCACATTCGCCACTCTGCCTGCGTAAATATTCCCAACGAGGCTCTCGTCCCGTTTGCTTTCATAATATAATTCTTTCAGTTCGCCGTCTTCTGCCAGCGCAATGCGTGTCAGGTCGGCGGAAATATCCATCAATACTCGTTTCAAAGTGCATCCCTGCCTTTCATGTTCTAATCATACATGAAAAAAAGAAGGTTTGCACTATTTTCTTTTCAGAACGTATTTTCAGCAGAAAGATAATCCATGGGGTCAAGGAGTTTTTCGCCCTTCCAGAGGCTGTAATGCAGATGAGGCCCTGTAGAAAGGCCTGTATTCCCTGATTCTGCCACCTTCTGCCCCTGCTTCACCTGTTCCCCTTCCCGCACCAGAACCTTCGACAGGTGAGCATACATGACAGTATATCCATCCGTCGTTTCGTATTCCAGCAGCTTTCCATATGTAGCAGATGTCCGCACTTCCGTCACTTTTCCGCTTTTTACGGCGATCACCGCCGTTCCTTCTGCCACCGCAATATCCAGTCCATTATGATTTTCCCGTTTTCCCAGAATGGGATTAGTCCGTTCTCCGCAGGCAGATGTGATGACTCCCTCCACAGGAGAAAGCCATTCTTCCCTCTTCTTTTCCCACAATACTCCCGTCAGCAGACTAGGGAGAATCCTCAATGTCGGGATGATAGACTTTCGTTTCTTCCTGCATCTCATCAAAAACAGGAAAAACGATATCCTTTTCCGCAAAATAAGCCAGCAGTCTATCCTTCATCCCTGTTACTTCCTCCATGGAAATCTGTTCCCCTATCACCTGTTTCACTTTGCTGCAGACCATCTCCGATGTATCTGAATGGAAAGCAGAAATCAGCAGACAGCCTCCCGTCAATATTGCTGTTACATATACCCGAAAGGCCGCAAGCCCTCTCCGCTTTCCTGTCTTTTTCCGTATTTCTGTCCTTGTCCGCATCCGCCGTTCCATTTCCCGTCTGCGGCGGCGTTTTTCCTGTTCCGTCATCCTGATCCCTCCTCTTTTCATCCTATGTCTCTTTTGGAAAAGTTATGCAAAAGAAAAACCCCGAACCAGTCGGGGCATCTTTTTGCTCATGCTATTTTTTTGCTTTTTCCAGACATTCCGCCACTGCATCCAGCACCAGCTGTGCAGAATAAGCATTTTCAGGGGCAACCTCTACCGCAAGATTCTGACTTTCTACCACCGCCTGCCCGACCAGTTCTGCCGTTTCCTCTAAAATTGGATAAAATACAGCTACAGCTTCTGTCGGATTTCCCATAGAAACATCGGCAATTTCGCCATTTCTGATCTCTACGGCAATTTCGGTCACTTCGCCGCCCGTTTCCATTTCTCCATGATATGTACCATCCCGATACATGCCTGTATTTTCGTTATCCCCCATATGCAGAAAAAAAGTGATGAGTCCTACAATGATAATGACACCAAGAATCGCAAACACCGCTGTTTTGATCAGTTCCTTCGCCTTTACCACCACAAATTTCGTGCTGCCCACGAAATCCCCTCCTCAAAAATCTCTTACCCTTATCGTATTCTTTCCCATGGACATTTATGATATAATGCTATCAGAGAAAACATCAGAAAGAAGGGAAACAGATGGGACTGCGTTTCATCATTGGCAGAGCAGGCACAGGTAAAACCACCCTCTGCATGGACGAAATCATTGCAAAACAGAATACAGGCGATAACAGGCAGATCCTCATCGTTCCTGAGCAGTTCACCTCTCAGGCAGAACACGATCTGATCGAAAAAACAGGACAGAACGCCATTCTGACGGCGGAAGTCCTTTCCTTCGGCCGACTGGCCCACCGCATCTTCTCCAAAAAAGGAATCGGCAGCCGCATCCCTCTGGGGGATATCGGCAAATCCATGACATTACGCCGCATCCTGCAGCAGGAAAAAGAAAATATCTGTTATTTTCAGAATGTGATGGATAAGCCTGGCTTTATCGACCAATTGGGGCTGACCATTTCCGAATTGTTCCAGTATCGTGTCACACAGGAAGATATGGAAAAACTTTCTGCGTCTGAAGCGTTATCCCACGGAGCAAAGGAAAAACTGAAAGACCTGATGTGCATTCACCGTTCCTATCTGGAATTTCTGCAGCAGGAATATATTTCTGCCGATGAAACACTGGGCCTTCTGGCAGAGCGACTGGATGAAAGCCTTGGCTTTGAAAATACAGAATTCTGGCTGGATGGTTTTTACGGCTTTACACCACAGGAATACAGCGTCATTGAAAAACTGTTGAAACTGTCTGTTCAGGTGAATATCACCCTGACTATGGATGAAAACAGTTTCCGCGGCGCATTCCTGCCTGTTTCCGCACCTTTTTATGAACCTTACCAGACAAAGCAGAAACTGACAGCAATAGAAAGAAACCTCGGCCTGCACCCCGTCTCCCCTACCATTCTGAAGGAAAACAGGCGAGCAGAAACAGAAGCACTGAAAAATCTGGAAAAAGAATATTTCTACAGTTTCTTCAGAAAAACCTCTCTGGCAGAAAGTGTACACATTACCGCCTGCCCCAATCTGCAGGAAGAGATCCGCTTTGCTGCAGGGAAAATCCTGCGTCTGGTACGAGAGGAAAACCTTCGTTTCCGTGATATCGCCATCGTAACAAACAACATGGCTCTTTATGAAAAAAATCTCCGCGGTATCCTTGCGGAGTATGATATTCCCTGCTTTATCGACGCCCGCAGAGAAACGGCATCCCATCCCTTGGTAACACTCCTGACTGCCCTTCTGGACATCCTTGTGTACGATTTCAAGTATGATGCCATGTTTGCATATCTGAAAACAGGTCTGACAGAACTGACCATGGAAGAGATCGATATTCTGGAAAACTATGTCCTTGCTTACGGCATCAAAGGCTACAAGTGGAAACAGGAATACTGGGATTATGGCTTGGTAAGAGAAGGCGCTGAAGCCATTGAAGGCATCAACGCACTGCGCAAAAAAGTGATGGAACCCTTCCAGCCTTTTCTGGAACTGCCCAAAACAACATCCTTCCATACTTTTATCGAATATATTCTGCAGCATCTGGAAACCATCCATGCCCCCGAAAAACTGGAGGAATGGGCAAACCAATCCGCAGCCGCAGGCGACCTGAACCGTGCAGAAGAATATCGCCAGATCTGGCAGCTGGTAATGGATGTGCTGGAAAAAGCCGATGCCATTCTGGGCAAAGAAGAACTGGAACAGAAGGATATGGCAAAAATTCTGGAAGCAGGTCTAGAAAAATGCACCATGGGTGTCATTCCTCCCACTTCAGACAGTCTGCTCATCGGTGACTTAGAGCGCAGCCGTCTGCCTGAAATCAAATATCTTTTCGTTCTGGGTGTCAACGAAGGCATCCTGCCCTCTCCTGCAACAGCGCAGGGCATTTTCACAGAAACCGAACGAGAACTGATAACTTCCACAGGCACAGAACTAGCCAGCGGCGGCAAACGAAAAATCTTCGAAGAAAATTATCTCATTTATCGTGGTCTGACCAAACCTTCCCACGGCCTGTGGCTGACCTATGCTGCAGCCGATACCGAAGGGAAAGAACAGTTCCCTTCCTCTCTCATCGAAAATCTGCAGAAACTGGATGAAACCCTGACCATCGCACCTATGCAGGGCTTTACACTGGAAGAAACTGCGCCCGAAGCAGCCTTCCATCTGCTGGGCGAAAAAATGCGTGCACATTCCAAAGAAACGCCCATCAGCCCCCTGTGGCAGGATATCTATCAGTTCTTTGATGAAAACAGTGCATGGGAAAACCGCCTTGCCCTGCTGAAAAAAGGCATCGGTAAAACAGGAAAACCTGAACGCCTTTCCCCTAAAACCGCAAAAGCCCTTTATGGCAAAAATATCCTCTCCAGTGTATCCCGACTGGAACGATTCGCAGGCTGTCCCTTCTCCTTCTTTGCAGAATACGGCCTGAAGGCAGAAGAGCGCAGACTGTATCAACTGCACACGCCTGATCTGGGTTCTCTGTTCCATGAAGTGCTGGAACTTTTCTCCAACAAACTGGAGGAAGACAGCATCCAATGGAAGGACCTGACAAAAGAAAAAACAAGTGCCCTCATCGAAACCTGTGTAGACGAAGCAGCGCCTCGCCTGAGTGACCGCATTCTCATGGAATCTGCGGCAAACAAATATCTGGTACGCCGCCTGAAGCGCGTTTCTGCCAAAGCCGCATGGACTCTGGTGCGACATCTGCAGATGGGTGATTTCACCCCTGCAGGGTATGAAGTCGGTTTTGGTATGCATGAAGCCCTGCCCCCGATCGTCATCGAACTTGGTGACGGCGGCAGCCTCATCCTGAACGGTAAAATCGACCGTATAGACCTGTTGGATGCAGAAGGCACCCGCTATGTAAAAATCATCGATTATAAATCAGGCAACAAAACCTTCAGTTTTCAGGATATCTACTATGGTCTGCAGTTGCAGCTTCTGATCTATCTGGATGCTTACCTGAAGTATTATCAGAAAACAGGTGCCGAACTGAAACCCGGCGGTGTATTCTATTTCCGCATCACAGAGCCTTCTCTTTCTCTGAATACAGAAGTTTCCGCAGAAGAAATCGAAGAAACCCTGTATAAGGAAATGAAAATGTCCGGCTTGCTGCTGCAGGAAGATGCTCTTATTGCAGGCATGGATCACAGCCTGAAACAAAAAGACGGCGATGGCTTCAAAGGTTCCTCTGTCATTGTTCCTGTCAGCTTCAAAGTCAACGGCGAAGCCTATTCCAATTCCAATCTAGCTACAGAAGAACAGTATGCGGCCATCCTGCAGTTCGTGACAGAACGCACGAAGGAAATCGGCGAAGCCATGAAAGCAGGCGTCATTACTCCTGCACCTTTCAGAGAAGGACAGCGAAATCCTTGCAGTTACTGCAAATATCGTTCCATCTGCCGCCATGATCACGAAGAAAGACCAAAATGGCGCAAGCTGAAAAAAGTATCCAAAGCAGATTTCTGGGAAGAAATTCTGCCGAACAAAAACGAATAAAAAAAGAGTCCCTTCGGACTCTTTTTTATTTTCAGAATTTTTCCCAGTACTGTTTTACACTGCCTTCGATGACAGCATCCATGTAGGAATCAGCAATTTCGAAAATTTCTTCTTCATCTTTGATTTTCAGAGAAATACCGCCTTTATCCACAACGATATCTTTCTTTTTGCCTTTATTTTTCTCGATCCATTCCTTGAATTCCTTTTCCCATCTGTTCACCAGCTTTTCGCCTTCTTCATAGCAAAGGAGTTCATCTTTTACATTTTCGATCACTTCATTGATTTTCAGTTTCATATCTATTCTCCTCTCAGGCTTCAGGATATTTCAGACCAAAATGTTCATAACCCAGTTTTGTAACGATACGGCCTCTGGGTGTACGCTGGATATAACCCAGCTGCATCAGGTAAGGCTCGTAAACATCTTCAATGGTATTGGCATCTTCATTGATGGATGCCGCCAATGTATCCAGACCAACAGGTCTGCCGTCAAATTTTTCGATCATGGTCAGAAGCATCTTTCTGTCGATCTGATCCAGACCAACTTTATCGATATCCAGAAGATCCAGCGCAAATTTTGCCACTTCCTCCGTAATGACACCATCATAACGCACCTGCGCAAAATCACGAACACGTTTCAGCATATGGTTTGCCAGTCGCGGCGTCCCTCTGGAACGACGGGCGATTTCTTCTGCACCGCTGTCATCGATCTCCACATTCAGCACTTCAGCAGAACGTTTGATGATGATCTTCAGATTATGCACATCATAGGGTTCCAGTCGCTGTACCACACCAAATCTGTCACGCAGAGGCGCAGTCAGCAGACCAATTCTTGTTGTTGCACCAACCAGAGTGAACTTAGGCAGATCCAGACGTACAGAACGAGCCCCTGGGCCTTTGCCAATCATGATATCGATCACAAAATCTTCCATGGCAGGATACAGAATTTCTTCGATCATACGATTCAGTCTGTGGATTTCATCGATAAAAAGGATATCCCCTTCATTCAGGCTGTTCAGCACTGCCGCCATATCACCTGCACGCTCAATGGCAGGGCCCGATGTGGTCTTGATATTCACGCCCATTTCATTGGCAATGATATTGGACAATGTGGTCTTACCCAGACCGGGAGGGCCGTACAACAGCACATGGTCAAGGGCTTCACCACGCTGTTTTGCCGCTTCGATGAACACACGCATATTCTCTTTTACACTTTCCTGCCCGATATATGTATCCAAAGTGGCAGGACGCAGTTTTGGCTCCAGTTCGCGGTCTTCTTCCCGCAGACCTGTGGTCAAAATTCGTCTGTTTTCCAAATAAAACACCTGCTTTTATATTTCAATTAAAATGTAATCATTTTTTTCAATGCTTTTTTCAGGATATCTTCCGTGGACATCCCCTCTGCGGCAACGGCATTGACTGCCTTCGCCGCTTCGCTTCTGCTATAACCTAATGCTGTCATGGCATCGATGGCTTCAAACTTGGCATCACCGTCTACAGTTACCTCCACAATGCCTTCCAGTTCTTCGCCGCCCATGGCCAGCGCTTCTTCTGTTTTGAATTTATCCTTCAGTTCCAGAATCACCCTCTGGGCTGTTTTTCTGCCGACACCGGGTGCTTTGGACAATGTTTTCACATCATCAGACAGGATAGCCATAACAATTTCAGAAGGTTTCATCACAGACAGGAAACCCAGTGCCCCTTTCGGGCCAACGCCGCTGACTGTCAGCAGTTTGTTGAACATTTCCTGTTCCTCCACAGAAGAAAAACCATAGAGGCTCATGCCGTCTTCCTTCACACTGAAATAAGTATAAACCTTCGCTTCTGCGCCCGTCTGAGGCAGTTTTGCCAGTGTTGCAGGGGAAACAAAAATACGGTAGCCGATACCGCCTGTTTCTATGATGATGTAGGATTCCGCACGTCTTTCCAACGTGCCTTTGATATATGAAATCATACGAATTCTCCATTTCAAATCATTTGTATCTAATCATTATACAAAAACAAGTTATAAAGGGCAAGCGAACACGAACATATTTTTGCTTTGCAAATAAAAAAGAGCCTTCCGACTCTTCTTATTTATCAAATGCTTCCACCTTTTTCACAATATATTCTTCCACTTCATCATAAGGCAATCCCAGTGCCATGGAAAATTCCCGATGCAGCAGTTCCTTTGCCAGTTTTCCGAATTCCTGCTCGGTCTTCGCCAGTTTTTTTCCATTTTCCACCATTACTTTTTCCTTCTGATATACCGCTTTGATCAACTTTACAAGATCCTCACACTGATGGGTATCCAGACAT
>JAFZDV010000038.1 GCA_017560955.1 Anaerotignum sp. | reverse complement strand
AACGTGAAACAAATACAATGCCTCAGTGGGCAGGTTCCAGCTGGTACTTCCTGCGTTATGTAGATAACCACAACAATAACGAACTGGCTAGCATGGATGCTCTGAAAAAATGGGCACCCGTAGACCTGTATGTTGGTGGTATCGAACACGCTGTACTGCATCTGCTGTATGCTCGTTTCTATACAAAATTCCTGTATGATATCGGTGCAGTACCTTTCGATGAACCTTTCACAAAACTGTTCAACCAGGGTATGATCACAAAGAACGGCGGTAAAATGTCCAAATCCATCGGTAACGTTGTATCTCCCGATGAACTGGTTGAAAAATACGGCTGTGACTCCCTGAGAATGTATGAACTGTTCGTAGGTCCCCCTGAACTGGATTGCGACTGGGATGACAGCGGTATCGACGGTGTATTCCGTTTCCTGAACAGAGTATGGAAAATGGTATATGCAAATAAAGATGCTGAAAAAGTTGCAAGCAAAGAAGAAGAATTCATTGTTAACAAAATGATTCAGGATGTTACAAGCAGAATCGAATCTCTGGCAATGAATACAATTGTATCCACTCTGATGGAATCCACAAACAAACTGCTGGATGTAGCGAAAAAAGAAGGCGCACTGTCCAAAGCAACACTGGATACAATGGCAGTAATGCTGGCTCCTTTCGCTCCTCATATCGCAGAAGAACTGTGGCAGGAACTGGGCCATGAAGGTTCTGTATTCGCAGCAGGCTGGCCTAAAGCTGATGAATCTAAACTGGTTCAGGATACAGTTGAAATCGCTCTGCAGATCGGTGGTAAACTGAGAGGCACAATGGAAATCTCCAAAGATGCAGCGAAAGATGATGTTCTGGCTCAGGCAAAAGAAGTTCTGGCTTCTAAGATCGATGGTAAAACAGTAGTAAAAGAAATCTATGTTCCCGGTAAGATCGTTAACCTGATCGTAAAATAATCAAATAAAAAGCATGAAGGCAGAGCCTGCAAGGGCTCTGCTTTTTGTGCCTGAAGAAAGGAGGGCAGTAATGCATATATTGTATTTGAAAACAGACATATTTGATAAACCAGAACTCTGTGATAAAGGATTTTCTATGATTTCTGAAGAAAGAAGAGAAAGAATCCGTATATATAAAAATGAAATGACTGCCAGACTTTCTTTGGGTGCAGGTGTTCTTCTGCGTATTATAATGGATAGAATGGGAATTTCAGAAGAAAATATCCTTATAGGAACCCATGGGAAACCATATGTTTCTGATGGGAAATTTTATTTTAACCTGTCCCATTCAGGGGAATATGTTTTTTGTGCATACGACAATGAGCCGATTGGTATTGATATACAGAAAATAAAAGATCAGATTCCAAAGCATACGAATAGAATTCTTTCTAAGGAAGAAAGAGAATATTTATTATCCTTGAATGAAAAAGATAGGATATCTGCTTTTTATAGTATCTGGTCAGATAAGGAAAGTATTATCAAATGGGATGGCAGAGGACTTCATATGTCGTTAGAAAGCATTTCTCTGGTAACTCAAGAAGAGAAAATTTCGGTTATAAACTTTGAAGGAAATAACTTATTTCTTAAAAGGCTGGATTTTTTAATGCCAGATTATACTGTGACGATTTGTGGTCAAAAAGAAGTTGAAATTGAGGAACTTCAGAAACTGGACGAAAATTTCTTAATAAAATATTAAAATCTTCGTTTTATCATTGAAAAATATGCAAAAAATCTTTATAATATATAGGTAAATTTTTGAGATACCGAGGTTTAACCATGAAAAATATAAAGAAATTCTTATGCGCAGCTTTAGCTGCAGTCATGACCATTACAATTCTTCCTGCTTATACTGCAAATGCTGCATCCTATGCGGAATTACAGGCGAAAAGAAAAAATCTTGCAGCTAGTACAAGCAATGCGAAAAAAGAAATTCAGAAATTGAAAAATAAACAAGGCTCCCTGGAAGATGAAATGTCCGTTCTGGATAAAGGGCTGCAGAGTATGCAGGATGAATATGATGCTGCAAAAGAAGATCTGGATTTCCTGACAGCACGTTTAAATGAGGCTCAGGCTGAATTAGATGCGGCAACAGAAAAGAGAGAAGCGCAGTTCCAGCTCTTAGGTGATAGAATGAAATTCCTGCAGCAAAAAGGTTCTTCCGGTTATCTGGAAATCCTTCTGGAAGCAGAAAGTTTTTCTGATTTGTTCCTTCGCATGCAGTATGTAAATGATATAATGGGCTATGATAAAGAAATCCTTGATGAATTACAGGCAATTCAGGATACGATTCAGGAAAGAACTGATGAAATTGCAGAAAATCATGCAGAACAACAGGCAGTTGTAGACATTCAGAAAGAAAAAATGGATGAAATGGAAGCTGTTGTTGCGCAGAAAAAAGCACTGATGAAATCTTATGAAAGTGATCTTGCGAAATATGAAAGACTGGTAAAAGCGAATGAAGCAAATGATGCAGCGATCCTGCGTCAGATGAATGCTTCTTCAAGTCCTGCAAGAACATATACAGGTAATGGTAAATTCCAGTGGCCTGTACCTGCAAGTTCTCGAATCAGTAGTGAATACGGTTATCGTACGAGTCCTATTTCTGGTAAACGTGAATTCCATAATGGTCTGGATATTCCAGCACCTTACGGTTCTGCAATTGTAGCAACAGAAGCAGGCACCGTTACATATTCCGGTTGGATGAACGGTTATGGTTATACAATTATCATTGACCATGGTAGTGGTATCACATCTCTGTATGGTCATAACTCTTCTCTGGTAGCAAAGAAAGGTGCTAAAGTCAGCAAAGGTCAGACTGTTGCAAAATGCGGCAGTACCGGTTGGTCTACAGGTAACCATTGTCACTTTACAATTTCCAAAGGCGGCAGCGCGGTAAATCCTCATAACTATGTAGGTTAAAGAAGAAAATAAAGGGTGATGTCTGGAGGGCATCATCCTTTTTATTTTTATATAATCATAAGATTACCATAATAATGTTATGTAAATATCAAACCACTTGATCTGTGATTATAGCAATATAATTTCGTAAAAGTATCGTTTT
>JAFZDV010000037.1 GCA_017560955.1 Anaerotignum sp. | reverse complement strand
GCTCTGAAACCTTATCGTCTGGCATGGACAGCAGTTGTATTCGTAGGTTGCGTAGCTGCTCTGGAAGTAGTATGGAACGTAGCGGATATGCTGAACGCATGTATGATCATCCCCAACCTGGTAGCTCTGCTGGGTCTGTCCGGCGTAATCGCATCCGAAACAAAGAAATATGTTTGGGATAAAGACGCTGAATGGGGCGGTCTGATGAAATGGATGGACGACGTTGCTCCTCAGCTGGACAAATAATCGATCCAAACCATTTTCCCACGAAAATAAAGGCGGCATTTATTGCCGCCTTTTCTTTTGCAAATAACATAGAAAGCCATTAAAAAAGAAAACGGCAGGAAGAGTATTTATATTTTTCCTGCCGTTTTTTATGATTTGCGAAGCAAAACATCCATATGCCGTAGGCATATGGATGGCTTAAGTGTTTTTATAAAAGAAAAAAGCGTATATCCTGAGATATACGCTTTCAATGTGAGTGACATGATTCGAACACGCGACCTTCTGATCCGTAGTCAGACGCTCTATCCAGCTGAGCTACACTCACATATTCGTTTCGAACAAAATATATATTACAGCATGAGGAATGAAATGTCAATAACTTTTTTAAAAAATTTTAAAAAGTTCGGATAGAGGGTATCCGAACTTTTTATTATCAGGATTCTTTGGTGGAAGAAAGCAGTTCCATTGCTTTTTTGTGGGAACGGCGTACCAGATGTCGGGGGATTCTGGAAATCCCTTTTATCGCTTTTACACCCATCACCAGAGGCAGAGCAGGGGCGGAAATCTGCTTTGGTTTTTCTCCGCTTTCCAGAATGTTCTGGTAAAGGGTTTCCACGCTATCGGCAAAGGTTTCTACGGAAAGGGCTTCCATGGCTTTTACGGATGCTGTGGAAAGACGGCTGGACAGCTCTTTATCTGTCAATACGCGATAGAGCAGGTCAGGCAGTTCATCGTTTGATTCAAACAGCATACCTGTTACATTGTCAGTAATGATGTTTTCGATGCATTCATCCTTTTTGGCTACGACAGGGACACCTGCGGCCATGGCTTCTGCAAAGGTGAGCCCCTGGGTTTCGGAAACAGAGGCACTGCAGAATACATTGCCCAGTTGATAATATTTGCCGATCTCCTCCCATGGTTTGCCGCCTGTAAACATGACATGACTGCCGACACCCAGAGATTCTGCGTAGTTGCCAAGGTTTTCGATTTCATTGCCTTCACCGACAATGACCATTTTCAGGTCTGGCAATTTTTCTGTCAGTTTCGGCAATGCAGCAATAACTACATCGATACTTTTTTCCTTTGCGATGCGGCCGATGGAGATGATGACTGGTGTATCTGCCTGCAGGCCGAGAGATTTTCGCAGCTCCAGAATTTCTTCCGGTTGAAATCTGTTTTTATGGAAGTTGGCGGTGTTAATACCTGTAGGAATGACAGAAATAGGTCTGGTCACGCCGTAACTTTTCAGAAGCTGCTCTGTTTTACCTGTGGGGGCAATGACAGCTGTGGCAGTGTTACAGTAGATACCGCTGAAATCTCGTACCATATCTTTGGAAATGATGTGGCCGCCGCCAATGTAATGAACATAATCTTCATACATGGTGTGGTAAGTATGTACCAGAGGGATGCCCTGTGTGGTGGAAATGAAACGACCCAATGCACCAAGGCAGAACTCTGTCTGGGTGTGGATGATATCCAGATCCAGTTCTGCAATTTTTCTTGCCAGAAAAGGGGAGAAGACATAACCTGCACGATAATCCCGTACAAAATGAACGGGAACACTGGGCAGGCGTACAACCTGCAAGGTGTCATATCCTTCGTAACAGCGAGGGTCAGAAGGGGTGAAGATATATACCTGATGTCCACGGTTTTCCAAAGCTGTGGCAAGGGTGCGGATGGAAGTTGCTACGCCATTGAGCTGTGGGAAGTATGTGTCTGAAAAAATGCCTATTTTCATGATAGCCTCCTGTATGGGATACAATTTTTATTGTACTGTTTCTTTGGGAATCTTGTTCTGGAATATTCTAGTATAAATGGTATGCCTTAACAATAAAGATAGTATTATGAAATTCTAAAGATTCTGTGAATAAAAGACATTTTTCGATGGCGTTTGTCAGGATATGCTATTTTGTGATATACTAATTATTTAGAGAATAAACGAAAGGAGGAAGCGGTATGAGCAAAAAACTGAATGGAAATCAGAGACTGGCGGTCTGTCATGAAAAAGGCCCTATGCTGGTGCTGGCAGGTCCCGGCAGCGGTAAGACCACAGTTCTGCTCTGCCGTATCCTTCGATTACTGGAAAGAAAACTGGCAAGACCGACGCAGATCCTTGCGCTGACATTTTCCAAAGCAGCGGCGGAGGAAATGAAGGAACGATTCAAACGGGCGAGAGGGCCTGAGGGTGTGGCATTTGGCACATTCCACAGTGTCTTTTTCCGTATTTTAAGAAGCAGATATGGTTGGAGTGTGGAGCAGGTTTTTCAGGAGGAAGAAAGAAGAATTGTGCTGCGGAATATTCTGGAGGAAGCAAAATGGGATATCCCTGATCTGGAGGAATATATATCCGTGTTCCTTAGCCAGCTTTCTCTGATGAACAGTGAACTGGAAAGTGTGAATACGTTTGAACCTGTGGGCATTCCCGGGGAGGAATTCACGAAATTGTATCGTGTTTATGAAAGATATAAGGAACGCCATGAAAAAGTGGATTTTGATGATATGCTGACTCTCTGCTATCAGTTGCTGACGGAGGATGAGAAGGTAAGAACCTTCTGGCAGAACCGATATCAGTTCATTCTGGTGGATGAGTTTCAGGATGTGAATAAGGCCCAGTATGAATGCTTGAAAATACTGGCGGAGAAACATCAGAACCTGTTTGTAGTAGGGGATGATGACCAGAGCATTTATGCTTTCCGCGGCGCAAGGCCTGATTTTCTGCTGGATTTTACAGCGATGTATCCTGCGGCGAAAAAAGTTATCCTGAATACGAATTACCGTTCTACGGAGAGAGTTATTTCTCTGGCGGAAAGGGTCATTGGAAATAATGAACTGCGTTTTGTGAAGGATATGAGAGGTACAGGCACAGAAGGGGAGAAAGCGACTTTCTTTCTGGCAGATGATACGGCGGCAGAGGCGGCATGTATCGGCGAAAAAATTGCCAACCTGATCGATGAAGGCGTGCCGATGACGGAAATCGCTGTCATTTACCGTACGAATTTGCAGGGGGGCGCCTTTGCAAGGGAGTTGTATAAAAGAGGCATCCCTTATGACCTGAGGGACAGCAGCGGCAATGTGTATGAACATTGGGTGGCAAAGGATCTGCTGGCTTATCTGTTGCTGGCAGAAAATGAAGAATCAGATAGTGCATTGCGACGTATTTTAAATAAACCCAAGCGATATATCGGGAAGGAACTGGTGGCAGAGGCAGAGACCATGCCTTATAACCTGATGCGCAGCTTTTTTGTATGTCCTTCTCTGAAAAAATGGCAGGAGGAGCATCTGGAGAATCTTCGTACGGACCTGAATCAGATTCGAAGAAGAAGTCCTTATGATGCTTTGAAATATATCCGCAAGGTCATTGGATATGATGAATATCTGGAGGAATTTTCTGTTTATCGCCGCACCAGCGCACAGGTGTTGTGGGAAATTGCTGATGAAGTGATGGAAACGGCGAGAGACTGTGCTGATGTGAAAACATTCCGTGACAGGCTGGAGGAAATGAGCCGCCAGATGAAGGAGCAGACCCGACAGAACGGACAGCAGAGAAATGGCGTACAGCTGATGACCATGCATGGTGCAAAGGGGTTAGAGTTCAGAGCCGTGTTCCTGCCGACACTGGTGGAAGGTGTTGTGCCCCATGAAAAGGGCATGGAACAAATAGAAGAAGAACGCCGTCTTTTTTATGTGGCGATCACAAGGACGGGAGAAAAACTTTGCCTTTCTGCTGTCAGAAGAAGATATGAAAAAGAAACGAAACCATCCTGCTTTTTAGCGGAAATGGGTTTGAATACGGAAGAATTATTCGGAAAGAAGGAAAAAGAGAATGAAACCAAATGAAAAATATAAAATGAAAAAACGAATTTCCGCAGGGATCGCGATCCTGCTGGCAGTGTCTCTGGTGGTGAGCCTGATCGCACCTTTTATCGGTTACGGTATTTATTGAGAAAAAATCGTTGTATACGATTGGAAAATGGGAAAATAGTCTTGTAATTTCAGTAAGACTTGATTATGATATGTATAATGCTATTTTTGTGGAAAAATCAATAAAAATGGCGAAATAAAGACCTTTGAGGAAAAGGATGCAGAGGATTTGAGGGGGCGAAAAGCTTGAGTAATGGACCAAGAATGGCGAAGAGAGAAAAAAGCGGCAAAAAAGCAGTGATCGTAGTGGCGGTTGCGGCTGTGGCAGCGGCAGGTTTCTTCGGCTATAATCATATGCAGAATAAAAAGGTACAGGAACTGCTGTCTGCAGAAGGTATTTATCAGGGTGTGACCATTGATGGTACAGATGTGGCAGGCATGAGTGAGGCAGAAGCACTGGAATTGCTGCAGGATAAATATAAAACAGAAATCGGCGGTCAGGTGCTGACTCTGTATTACGAAGGTGAAGCAGAGGAAGGCGAAGAAGCGGAAGAACTGAAATGGGAAGTTCCTTTTGTGGAGATCGGTGCCGGTTATCAGGTGGAAGAAGCGGTAAAAGCTGCTTATGAAACAGGTCGTGCAGGTTCCGAAGCGGAAAATAAAAAGGTTGGTAAAACACTGCTGAAAGACGGCGTGGATATCGAAGTGCCTTATACATACGACAGCAAACTGATGGACGCAAAACTGGCGGAGATCGCGGAAGAATTTGACCGTGAAGCGGAAGACAGTACAGTTACCAGAAAAAATGGTAAATTTGTGATCACTGACGAAAAAGATGGTCTGGTGATGGATAAAGCAAAAACACTGGAAGCTGTTGCGGAAGTAATGGAAACACGCATGAGCGGTGAAGCGCTGATCGTTGCAGAAGTAACAAAGCCTGAGGTAACTGCGAAGGACAATGAACATGTGACTGACCTGATCGGTACATTCTATACAACATTCAATAACAGTGACAGAAACAGAAATACAAATTTGGCGGTAGGCTGTAACTATATCAATGGTACCATCCTTGCACCCGGTGAAGTATTCTCTGCCAATGTAGAACTGGGCAGTCAGACTGCGGCAGGCGGCTATAAAATGGCTG
>JAFZDV010000036.1 GCA_017560955.1 Anaerotignum sp. | reverse complement strand
GAAGCTTCCGGTACAGGTAACATGAAGTTCATGCTGAATGGTGCCCTGACAATCGGTACAATGGACGGTGCGAACGTAGAAATCTGCGAAGAAGTTGGCGAAGATAACATCTTTATCTTCGGTATGAGTGCCGATGAAGTACAGCAGAAAAACATCGACGGCTATGATCCCTGGATGGTTTACAACATGAATCAGGAAGTGCGTATGGCACTGACAAGCCTGATCGACGGCACATTCTCTGCTGATACAAACCTGTTCCGTGAACTGTATGATGCACTGCTTTCCGGTTTCGGCGGCAGCAGAGCAGATGAATATTATGTTCTGGAAGACTATGCAGACTATGCAAGAGCGCACTGGGATATTGATGCAGCATACAGAAATCAGGAAAGATGGGCAAGAATGGCTATCATGAACACAGCGATGAGTGGTAAGTTCTCTTCTGACAGAACTATCCGTCAGTATGCTGATGAAATCTGGAACCTGCCTACAGTAGATATCGAACTGTAATATTTTGACGAAGAGAAGGGTTTGACATCCTTTTCGGCAAAAGGTAGAATAAAAAAAGAGTGGGGCTGGGAAACCAGCCCCTTACATAAGCACCCGTAGCTCAGGGGATAGAGCGTTCGGCTCCGGACCGAAAGGCCGCAGGTTCGATTCCTGTCGGGTGCGGAAAGTTGCCTCGGTTTTTACCGGGGCTTTTTTATTGCAGAAATTACCGGAATTTTGTTTGGATCTGTTCAGGAACTGATAAGAAATGATATTTTCTGCTAAAAAGTGGCAAATTTCTGCCTGTTGTGATATACTTCATACTTGTTGTTTTACCTGAGAATAGAGAAGAAAGGAAAAGAATATGGTTTTCAGCAGTGTAGAATTTCTGGTGTTTTTTCTGCCGGCTTTGATCGTGTGCTATTTTTGTACACCTAAAAAATTTACAAAATGCAGAAATTTGATTCTGCTTTTGTTCAGTCTGGGATTTTATAGCTATGGTGGAGTGAAATTTTTAGGGTTATTGTTTGTTTCTATTGCCATTAACTATGTTGCTGCCCTCTGGGTGAATCCGGAACGTAGCATAAAAGTCAGAAAGACTGCCGTTGCACTGGCGACAGTGGGGAATCTGGCGTTGTTATTTTATTTTAAATATACAGGGTTTTTTGCAGAAGTCCTCAATGGGATGGGCTGCAATTTGCCTGTGCCTGAGATCATCCTGCCGATCGGGATTTCCTTCTATACATTTCAGGGGTTGAGCTATGTGGTGGATGTATATCGGGAGCAGGCGGTAGTGCAGAAAAACCCCCTTTGGGTTGCGTTGTATATTGCCTTTTTCCCGCAGCTGGTGGCAGGCCCTATCGTGCGTTATGTAACGGTTGCGGAAGAAATTGAAGAACGTCATGAGTCCGTGGATGAATTTTATCAGGGGTTGGTGCGTTTCCTGTTTGGGTTTTCCAAAAAAATGCTCCTTGCAAACAGCATGGGAGAAGTGGCAGATGCGATTTTTGCTCTGCATGCTGGAAATATGGCAACTTCTCTGGCATGGGTCGGTGCTGTGGCATATACCTTCCAGATCTATTTTGACTTTTCTGCATACTCTGATATGGCGATTGGTCTGGGCAGGATGTTTGGTTTCCATTTTGAAGAAAACTTCAGGTATCCCTATATTTCCAGAAGCATTACAGAATTCTGGAGAAGATGGCATATTTCTCTTTCCACATGGTTCCGCGATTATGTATATATCCCTTTAGGCGGCAATCGTAAGGGAAGCGGACGCCATATTCGAAATATCATTGTGGTATGGTTCCTGACAGGGATGTGGCATGGTGCCAGCTGGAACTTTATCCTTTGGGGGCTTTGGTTCTGTATTCTGCTGCTGGGTGAAAAATATTTCTGGGGCAAATGGATGGAAAAACTACCTTCCCTTTGCAGACATATCTATACCATGCTTCTGGTTATCATCAGCTGGGTATTGTTCCGCTGTGAAACATTGCTGCAGGTAGTGGATTATATTTCTGTTCTGTTTGCAGTGAAAGGAACGGGTTTGGCTGATCAGCAGACCATTTATTATCTGCTGCAGTATCGCTGGGAATTTATCTTTGCTTTCTTTGCGTCTCTGCCACTGAAGGAAATCCCCAAAAGATTCCTGCAGAAGAAGCCAGACTGTGCAGTACGAAAAACATTGGTTTTCGGCGGTGCACCTGTTCTTGCCATGATGTTGTTTATGCTGTCTTATATCAGATTGGCGGCAGGTTCTTTCAATCCGTTTATTTATTTCCGTTTTTAAGGAGGGGGAAACATGAAAAGAATATCAAAATGTGCTTTTATCGGCTGTTTCCTGCTCTTTTTGCTGGCGGCGATGCTGGTAACGGTATTTTCTCCGAAATCCAGCTATTCTTATTATGAAAACAGAAGTCTGGCAAGACCTGCTCCTCTGACGGTGGAAACGGTCCTCTCCGGGGAGTTTATGAAAAGCATCAGTGATTGCATGCGTGACCATTCTGCATGGAGAGAAAAGGCACTGCGTGCCAATACATGGGCCAATATACATATCCTGAAAAAACCTGTGGTGAATCAGGTCGTCATGGGGGAAGATATTCTGCTGCCTTATCTGCCTTATGCGGCGATGGATGAAGAAAAGGTTGCGATAAATGCATTGGAAATGACAAACCGCATTGCGAAAGCAAAACGTATCACAGAGGAAAATGGCGGGAAGTATTATTATATGATGATCCCCTGCCAGTATGCGTATTTCCCTCAAAAATATCCCGAGTATCTTTACAACCGTGAAGACCTGACAGAAGCAACGCTGCGTCATCTGAAACCTGCACTGGCAGATAGAAATGTGGATGTGGTGGATATGGGAGAAATCTATGAAGCGCATGGAAATCCCCCTGAATATAGCTCTACTATCGATAACCATTACAGCCAGACAGGGGCATATGTGGCTTATCAGGCGATAGTGGAAAAAATCAATGCAACGACAGAATTTGGATTGAAGTTGCCTGAAAATATCACATTCCATGCACTGGAAAATTCCTATCTGGGTTCCAGACCAAGAAAATTGTTTAATATGTATGGCAATGAAGAACATCTGCTGTGGGCGGATTTTGGGGAAGACATCCCCTTTACCCGCAGAGATAATGGCATGGGTGTTCCTGCAACGGTATATACCATGCCGGAAAATACAGAAGAACCTGTGTTGTATGGCTTCTATATGGGCGGTGATATTGCGGAAACTATTATTGATACCAATCGTCCTCATCTTCCGAAAGTTCTGATTTATGGGGATAGTTTTACAAATGCACTGGAAAGTCTGGCATACTACAGTTTTGATGAAATGCGTTCTCTTGATTTTCGTTATTACAGCGAAAAGACACTGGAAGCGTATATTCAGGAATATCAGCCGGATATTGTGATTTTTATGCGAGATTATGAATCTCTGCTGGCATTTGACGGCAATGGGATCTATCCGGATTATGAGAAATAAAAAAGAGAGAATCGAAAGATTCTCTCTTTTTTTGTTTAAATCAATCCCAGTTCTTTTGCACATTCTTCAACAGCTGCCAGAACCTGATCCAGATCTTCTTTTGTATGGTCTGCGGAAATGATGGTACGCAGTCTTGCAGTGCCTCTGGGAACCATAGGGAACTGCAGAGCCTGTGCATATACGCCTCTTTCATACATCATTTTGCTCAGAGCCTGTGCTTTTTCCGCATCACCCACGATGATGGGGATAACGGGTGTAACGGAAGAACCTGTATTCAGGCCCAGTTTATCCAGTTTTTCTGCAAAATAATTGCGGTTATCCCACAGTTTCTGCCACAGGGCGTCGCTTTCCATCATGATATCTGTGGATTTTGCAGCTGCCGCTGTCAGGCAGGGAGCCATGGGAGAAGCAGTGAAGATAAAGCTTCTTGCAATGGGACGGAATCTTTCGATAAATTCCTTAGGCGCTGCAACGAAGCCGCCTGCAGAACCGAAGGCTTTGGACAGAGAGCCTGTTTCATATCTGATACGGTCTCTCAGGCCGAAGTGGTCAACAGTACCTCTGCCGCCGGGACCCATAACGCCATCGCCGTGGGCATCGTCTACCACCAGTTCCACGCCGTATTTATCCGCCAGATCAGCCAGTACAGGCAGGGGGGCAAGGTCGCCGTCCATGCTGAAAACAGTATCTGTTACGATGATTTTCTTGCAGTCGATATCTTTATCTGCTTCCATCAGTTCTTCCAGATGGGCAGTATCCATGTGGCGATATACTGTGATTTTCGCACCGGAAAGACGGCAGCCGTCAATGATGGAGCCGTGGTTCAGTTCGTCACTGTAAATGATATCGCCTTTGCCCACCAGAACGGGGATCAGAGCAGAGTTTGCGGAAACGCCGCAGTTGAATACCAGTACGGCTTCAACGCCTTTGAATTCTGCCAGTTTTGCTTCCAGTTCGTCGTGAACAGTATAGTTACCGCAGATGTTTCTGCTGGCTGTAGTTGCTACACCGAATTTGTCGATAGCATCTTTTGCCGCAGCCACGACTGCAGGATGATTTGCCAGACCCAGATAGTTATTGGAGGCCATATTGATGACTTCTTTGCCGTCCAGAATGATTCTGCCGCCCTGAGGGGAGGATAATGTTCTATACATAAGAATACCTTCTTTCTGCTTTGGATTTTCTGATTTTATGATACTACAGGGAAGAAAGAAGGGGAAGAATAATTTCGTGCAGTGAAACATAACAGGATGAAATATTTTTTATTCTGATTTTCTGCAGAAAAGGGGAACGGCGTCTTCTTGGGGGGAAGACGCCGTTTGGGGTGTCGTTGCAGCGCAAAAAAACAATTGGGGGGCGTTTTTTACGCTTGGGAAGCAACGACAAGAAGAGATGAAAAGTTTGATTCAAAATGGTTTGCAATTAGGAGAAAAAGTGCAAACCACAGAAGCAAGCAATTTGATTGGTATAATCGAAGAAAGCATCAAAACAACACCTTGTGTTTGATGCTTCTCGGTTATTGTTTATTCTTAAGTACATCATACAATAGATTGTATCAAATTTCAATAAAAAATTTTGTGCGGAATGATAGATTTTTTGAAAGAATCCGATGGGAAACAAAGGGATGGAGAAGAAAAACATTGTCAAGAAGGGCTTTTTTTGATACCATAAGAAAGAACTAGGAAAGGACAGGTGGCGTTATGAAAATACAGGAATCCATGGAAAATTATCTGGAGACCATTTATATGCTGGACCAGAAGACTGGCTTTGTGCGCTCTGTTGATGTAGCAACAGAACTGGGTTTTTCCAAACCCTCTATTTCCAATGCCATGAAAAAACTGAAGGCGGAAGGGTATGTTCAGATCGAAGAAAAAGGCCGCATCGTGCTGACTGAGGAAGGCAGAAAGATCGCAGAGCATACTTATGAAAAACATTGCGTGATCTCTCACTGGCTGATGCATATCGGTGTGAGCAGGGAAACGGCCATGGAAGATGCCTGCCGTATGGAGCATATCCTCAGTGAGGAAAGCTTTGAATGCATGAAAAAGCATCACCAGAAATGGCATGAACTGAGCAATGAACCTGAAAACGAAATCGAAAGATAAGAAAAACCCACGGGCATGAGCCTGTGGGTTTCTTTTTTATTGGAAATAATGATAACCGTAAATTTTACTGTTTTCGGGCACTTCGCCGTGTTTTGCTTCCACCAGTTCGGAAACAGTTACCAGTTCATAGCCCTGTTCCTGTAGATAAGGCACCAGATAGGCAGTTGCTTCTGCAGTAGAACCATAGATGCCATGGAGCAGGATCACCTTGCCATCCAGATCGCCGATTTTTTTCACTTCGTTGATGATAGCGTCAGCATTGCGGCTCTTCCAGTCCAGTGTGTCCACAGACCAGAGGTAGATGGGCAGGGGAATATATCCTTTTCGGCTGTTATCACAGTTGCCGTAAGGGGGGCGGAAGGAAGAGGGACTTCTTCCCAGTACCTTCTGGAAAACGGCATCTGTTCTTGCTACATCAGCCTTGATGGCTTCAGGTGTCAGTTTATTGAAGTTGGCATGATCCCAGGAATGGCTGCCCACTTCACAGCCAAGAGCTGCTTCGCGCTTTGTGACATCGGGATATTTTTCCACCAGCTGACCAAGGTCAAAGAAGGTTGCTCTGGCATTATGTTTTTCCAGAACATCCAGAATTGCATTGGTATGTACGGGGTTGGGGCCGTCATCATAAGTCAGGGCCACCATTTTTTTGCCTGTGACAGAAAAAGGTGCGTCTACTCGCTCATCGGCTGCAGGTGTCTTCGTACGCATAGCGGCATAGGGGATGGTCAGAGTGACTGTGCCCATATCACCGGGGAACAGGCTGTATCTGTCGAAATGGAACAGTACGCCTTCTTCTGTAAAGACGAAGCGGTCAAAATAGCCGTTATCGGGAGCCAGTCTTGTGGCATAGTCGCCGAAGATGCGTTTATTGTATGGTTCTGTGGAAGTGAAATACTTCTGCGTGTAGATAGAAGCATTTTTGGTAAAGTCCTTCCACATCAGTTCTGCTGCAGGAATCTCTTTGTCTTCTGTCAGGTCAAAGTGGAACGCATGAATAGGGGTATGAGGGGACATACCTTCTGCTGCGGTTTCTGTTGTGGTGAAAAGCAGCAGGCTCAGATGGTTTTCATCGGTCAGGTAAGTTTCATAGTCCATATACATGGTTGCAATAGGCTGACTGCTGCGCTGTTTTTCGCCCTTTGCGTTTTCATCTGGCAGGTATTCCTGCTCAAAGGCATTGCGCAGTTCGGCTACGATGCTTTCGATACGGGCATCGGTGACAGGATAGCCTGTTTTGGGATACTGCAGTGCGTAGGCAAAGGGTTTTTCGTAGTCAGAAAAGACAACAGGTTCCCCCACCTGACGAACCGTCTGTTTTTCCCAGAAGGCTTCTGCCCTGGTAACGGCTTCTGCGGCTCTTTTTTCGCGGATGGTAATAGCGGAAGCGCTGCAGCCGCAAAGGCTTGTCAATATCGTAAAAATCAAAAGGAAAGCAAGGGTGCGTTTCTTTTTCATTCGGTCATTTCTCCAATCTTTTCATTCTGATATACAGGGTGTACATAACGTCCTCTTTTTTCTGTTTTCTTACCGTACTGGATAGCAGTAACGGGGCAGCGGTTGAGGCATGCCAGACACATATTGCATTTATCCTGTGTCCAGACAGGGATACCTGCTGTCATTTCAATGCAGCCGCTGGTACAGATCTTTTCGCAAAGGCCGCAACCGATGCAGGCGTCAGTCACATAGAAAGGTTTTGTTTTCAGTGCGCCCATGTTAAAGGCAGGGCTTACCACACCGCTGAGAACACCGGAAAACTTACCTTTTTTCACACGGAAGAAATCACTCCAGCTCAGTTTTACAGCACGGAGGATATTGTCTAATGTCTGGTCTGCTTTTTCCAGTTTTTCTGCAACTTCTTCTTCGGAATCGGGTTCGAACAGAGTGATGCAGTTATCGGGCATTACCACGGAGAAACCGCTGTCCAGCACAAGGCCGTTTTCTTCCAGTGCTTTTTCAAAGAAATCCATGGTTCTGCCTGCAGATGCACCGCAGGTACATACGGCAAAAATATAGGGATCACCGGAATAATACAATTCCAGATTTTTTACAAATTCTGTGACAGCCTTGGGGGGCGCCCATGCGTAAACAGGGAACACGAAACCCAGTTTTTCGTCTTTTTTCAGAGTGTATTCATATTTATTTTCCTTGATGGCAACGGCAATATCCATCAGGTCTTCGCCCAGACCGTCAGCCAGATATTTTGCTGCCGCGTAAGAATTGCCAGTGCCGCTGAAATAATAAATCATAGAAGTTCCCCCTCTTCTAAGGAATGTCGATAATTGTCGATTGCTTACATAATACCATACTTTTGTCAAAAAGTTCTGAAGAAAATCTTAACTTTTCAACTTTTTTTAAATTTTTTCGAGAGCTGAAAGACAGATGCAGAAAATGGCAGAAAAGTTCGCCTTTACACAAAAAATACGGAAGTTTATACTAAAAGGAGAAAGGGGGATGGCTTATGCTGAAAAAAGCGATATCTCTGGCGGAAAAAGCCCATCAGGGACAAGTGGATAAAGGCGGACATCCTTATATCCTGCATCCGAAACGGGTGATGGAAAAATGTGAAACAACAGAAGAAAAAATTGTGGCTATGCTCCATGATGTGATGGAAGATACGGACTATACGGCGGATGACCTGCGAAGGGAAGGTTTTTCGGAAGAAATTCTTGCGGCGCTTTTGTGTCTGACCCATCGGGAGGGAGAAGGCTATATGGAATATATTGAGCGTATCTGCGACAACCCGTTGGCGGTGCGGGTGAAATATGCAGATCTGCAGGACAATATGGACCTGAGTCGTATCCCTGAACCGACAGAGAAAGACCTTGCCCGACTGGAAAAATATAAACTGGCGAAAGTACGCATTGAAAAAGCAATGAAGGAGTGACCCTGATGGGGGACTGGACAAAGGATAACTATGAAAATTTCCGCAAGGAACTGTTTGCACAGGCGGAGGAAACATACAGGGATTTTAATGCAAAACTGCTCTGTTCTGATTTGCCTGTCATCGGTCTGCGTGTGCCATTTCTCAGAAAGATGGCAAAGGAAATTGCAAAGAAAGACGGCGTTGGATTTCTGCAGGCCTGCGGAACAGATACCTACGAAGAACGACTGCTGTATGGACTGGTGGCAGCGTCACTGTCTGTTTC
The DNA here is from genome assembly GCA_017560955.1 of Anaerotignum sp. Lineage (GTDB taxonomy): Bacteria > Bacillota > Clostridia > Lachnospirales > Anaerotignaceae > Anaerotignum_A. The sequence continues at coordinate 854 of JAFZDV010000036.1, read as the reverse complement.
CTATGAGGAGTTTCTGCCTTACTGCGACCATTATACGGAGCATCTGGCGGAAAACTGGGCTCACTGTGATATTTTCTGTTCTTCTGTGAAGAAAAGTATCAAAGGGCATGAAAGAGAATTTTTTCAACATATTGGAGGGTATCTTTGTTCGGAAAATCCGTGGGTGGTACGCATGGGACTGGTCATGATGCTGTCTAACTACCTGACGGAGGAATATATGGAAGACGTGCTGAAACGGACGGACAGTGTTTCTTCTGAACATTACTATATCCGCATGGCACAGGCGTGGCTGCTGGCAACGGTATGGGCGAAGGACAGAGAAATGATGTTATTCTTTATCGAAAACCATCATCTGGATGACTGGACATGGAACAAATTCATTCAGAAATGCTGTGAATCCTACCGTGTTTCGGCAGAGGATAAGGCCTTTTTGCGAAGTCTGAAACGATAGCAGAATCAATGGATTCGATAGAGAACAATTTGATTTTGCTGTTGATTTATGTATAATAGAAAATAGAGAAAAAGAGGTATTATCTGTTTTATGTAAAATAGATTTTGAGAGATGATCTGGAGGGGAAAACATGAGCGTAACAGTAAGTGCTGACGATATCAAAAGAGTAAAAGGTCTGGGCTTTCTGCAGCAGAAAGGTACAGATACATTCAATGCCCGCACACTGACAAGAAACGGCAAAATCACAGTAGAAGAAGTAAGAAAAGTTGCGGATGCTGCTGAAAAATACGGCAATGGTGAACTGGCTTTCACAACAAGACAGACTATTGAAGTCCAGGGCATCCATTATGATAACATCCCTGCTTTTATTGCAGCCATTGAAGACGCAGGCCTGATGGTTGGT
>JAFZDV010000035.1 GCA_017560955.1 Anaerotignum sp. | reverse complement strand
ATGGAACCTGCCGATGAAAACGACAAGCCCGTATTTGTGGGCCGTTTCAATATCGGTGCAGTCAGCCTGCATCTGCCTATGATCTATGCAAAGGCAAAACAGGAAAGCAAACCTTTCTTTGAAGTGCTGGATTATTATCTGGAACTGATCAGACAGTTACACATCAGAACATACGCATATCTGGGTGAAATGCGCGCTTCCACAAACCCTCTGGCTTACTGCGAGGGCGGTTTCTACGGCGGCCACCTGCATTTCTCCGATAAAATCAAACCTCTGCTGAAAACAGCAACAGCTTCCTTCGGCATTACTGCTCTGAATGAACTGCAGGAACTGCATAACGGCAAATCTCTGGTGGAAGACGGCGAATTTGCCATTGAAACACTGAAACATATCAACGAAAAAATCGCAGAGTTCAAAAAAGCAGACGGCAATCTGTATGCCATCTACGGCACTCCTGCGGAAAGCCTCTGCGGTCTGCAGGTAACACAGTTCCGCAAGAAATTCGGTGTAGTGGAACACGTTTCCGACAGACCTTATGTGTCCAACAGTTTCCACTGCCATGTAACAGAAGACATCACTCCCATCGAAAAACAGAATCTGGAAAAACGCTTCTGGGATCTGTCCAACGGCGGTAAGATTCAGTATGTAAAATATCCCATTGATTATAATCTGGATGCCATCCGCACACTGGTACGCAGAGCCATGAAAATGGGCTTCTACGAAGGCGTGAATCTTTCTCTGGCTTACTGTGACGATTGTGGCCATCAGGAGCTGGAAATGGATACCTGCCCTAAATGCGGCAGCAGCAACCTGACAAAAATCGACCGTATGAACGGTTACCTGTCCTATTCCCGTGTGAAAGGCGATTCCCGCCTGAACGATGCGAAAATGGCTGAAATTGCAGAAAGGAAGAGTATGTAATGAAGTATCATAACATTACAAAAGACGATATGCTCAACGGCGAAGGTCTGCGTGTGGTGCTTTGGGTCAGCGGCTGCCCTCATAAATGTAAAGGCTGCCATAACCCCCAGACATGGGACCCCGAAAGCGGCATCCCCTTTGACGAAGATGCAGAAAAAGAACTGTTTGACATCCTCAGCCGTGATTATATCAGCGGCATCACTTTCAGCGGCGGTGATCCCCTTTTTGAAGGCAACCGTGCAGAAATTGAAAGACTGGCAAAAAAGGTAAAACATGAATATCCCGACAAGAACATCTGGCTGTACACAGGCTATCGCTGGGAAGAGATCAGCGCCCTGCCTCTGGTACAATATGTGGATGTGCTGGTAGACGGCAGATTCATGGAAGACCTGAAGGATACCAAACTGCACTGGAAAGGCTCTTTCAACCAGCGTATCATCGATGTGCAGAAATCTTTGCAGAACAGTTCCCTGTATTTATATCATGCCGAGTAATTTCGAGGGACTTTGTCCCTCGAGCACCCTACAAGGGGAATGATTCCCCTTGACCCCCATTTGCAAAAGCATTCGCTTTTGCGGACAGAAAGGAAATCATTATGGAAACAATTAAGATTAAATATTTAAGCAATAAAATCGAAAAACTGCGCTACATCGACGGCAAATCTGACTGGATCGACCTGAGAGCCGCAGAAAGAGTTGAACTGAAGGCAGGCGAATTCAAGCTGATTCCTCTGGGTATTGCCATGCAGCTGCCCAAGGGTTACGAAGCACACATCGTTCCCCGCAGTTCCACATTCAAAAACTACGGCATCATCCAGACAAACCACTGCGGCATCGTGGATGAAAGCTACTGCGGTAACAACGACCAGTGGTTCATGCCTGCATACGCCCTGCGTGATACTGTCATCGAAGTGAATGACCGCATCTGCCAGTTCCGTATTTTCGAGCATCAGCCTGCGCTGAACTTTGTAGAAACAGACGACTTAGGCAACGAAGACCGCGGCGGTCACGGTTCTACAGGCAAACAATAAGACATCAAAAAAGACGACTTCAAAAGTCGTCTTTTTTAGTGTCTTATTCAGTTTCTTCCGACTCTGACAGAGCCGCAATTTCTTCTTCCGTCAGGCCATAATGTTCAAAGGGAATATCCTCATAAATATACTGTTGCAGCATATCTGTCGCCTGATTCAGATCATACACATAATACCAGCCGCCATTGATAGTCTCGCCGCCGGACTGGATATAATCATTGGGAAAAGCCGCCTGTTCCAGAGAAAGCGCACTGCCCTTCAGACCAACCTTGGCAATTTTCAGGATTTCGTCATTACTCAGAGATGTTTCCACCATAGGGGAGAATTTACGCACGTAAGAAGGATAATTCAGAGGATTGATTTCCAGAGCCTTATCAAAAAGTGCCGCCAGAACTTCACGCTGTCTGGATGCACGCATGCTGTCGCTGTCGATCTTTCGAATACGGGAATAACTTACTGCCTGCGCACCGGTCAGGTTCACCATACCCGTTTCACTCAGCGGCAGCCCCCGTTGCAGATAGGCATTGACCTGGAACCGTTCTTCCTCGGTCACATCGATCATAACGCCGCCCATTTCATCAATGATATCTGCCAGAGATTCGAAGTTTACAGTCACATAGTCAGTTACGTCCATGCCGAAGTTTTCATTCAGTGTCTGGATGGCCAGTTCAGGACCGCCATAGGCATAAGCATGGTTGATTTTGGTATTATAATGACCGGGCACGGAAACATAAGTATCCCTTGCAATGGAAACCAGTTTGATCTTGCCCGTATCCCCATTGACAGAGCAGATGAGAATGGCATCAGAACGACCTGTATAGTCATTATTTCTGGAGTCTACCCCATACAGGGCGATATTGATGATCCCATCAATGCCTTCATTGGCAGAAAGATTATCTTCGTTGATATCAGAGCGGTTCAGACCGCCCACCATATATGCAAATACGCCGTAGCCTGCCCCCATCAGCCCGATACATACGGCAAGGGTGATGGCAAGGGTCTTGAAATACAGGCGCATCAGTCTTTTTTTACGTTCTTCATTCAAGGAAAATACCTCCTTTGTTCTGAACTTGATACATCATCTTAATAATAGTCCTCTTTCGTGCAAAAAACAACAAAAAAAGTCTTAAGATTATCATTTTACAGATAAACCCATTCGTAAGGCTTCGCCTTACTCATGATTTGCTCCGCAAATCTCCGAAACAAAAAACCATTTCATCCTGCAAGCAGTTGAAATGGTTTTTCTATTTCTGCGGTTTTCTCCGCTTTATGTCATTTCTGTACCAGCAGAAGGATTTCCTCTACAGGCGCATATACTTCGCCATCCACATAGTAACATTGGATGTTGCTTTCTTTACCGTTCACCAGCAGTTTGAAATCCACTTTTTTCGTGATCAGTCTGCCGCTGTCGTCCATCAGCATTTCATTACCCAGGGAAGTAAACGCTCTGCCTTTCTGTAGATTCAGAGTATTAGCCTCTCTGTTGAATGTTGCGGAAAAACCCTTACCAACCTTCGCCATCTGACGCAGGGGCGCATAGGCTTTGCCGAAGATATCTAGTGTTGTCAGGGTAATTTCTTTGTTTTCCACCACAAAATTCTGCTCTGTTGTCTTTCTGCCATTTTCCAGACCGATCCAATGCAATTCGTAAGGCTTGATACGGTCTGTATAAATGCCATCAACACCTGCATTCATCAGATTTTTCATGGTCAGATAACGGTTTGTGGTGTGGGCATAAACCTTCAGACCTTTTGCCTTCAGTTTGCTCACATTTTCCTTTTTCGCCCTGTCCACATGAAGGGTAACAGTATCGATACCATTCTTCACACAATAAGACGCAATATCATCATAATAAGGGTTGTTATACAGATACAGGGTAAAGATCCAGCTGTCAAAATTGTGGATCTCTCTGATCCATTTAATCATTTCCTTATTGTACAACTGCGGAATGATGCGATCCAGCACTTCGGGATGACCAATGTTTTTTGCGATACCCACCAGATCACGGAACTGACGCTGTACCGTTGCCTTATCCGTATCTTTTGTATCTGTCACCAGATACATATCAGGATAATCCGCCATCAGATACATCAGATCCACCGCACGCAGAGGGGTCTGTTCAAAAATAATGGGGCTATTCATAAAAGTCTGGGAGTCCATAACAACATCCCCTGTAGTAGGGATATCCAGTCTTGCATAGGAACCATCTTTTTCAAAGTCATGACGCAGTACCAGCACCCCGTCAGAAGTATATGTAAAGTCGCCTTCCACCACGCGGAAACCATTTTCCCATGCATTGATAAAGGCTTCTTTGGAATTCGTTTCTATTTTATTATTCACTTCCCCAAAGGCATGGGCAATCAGCGTATTTCCCTTCTGCCAGTCCGCCGCCCACGCAGGCTGTACCGCAGAAACGCCCAGCATGATGGCCATAGCCAATGCTGTCAGTCCTTTTCCTTTCATTTTCAATCTCTCCTTTCGGCACTTAATCACTTCAGGCATATACAATCACTGAACCTTACAGCAATTTTCAGTAGTTGTATATATCAGAAGTGGCTTTCTGCATGTTCTTCAAAAAGAAAAACGAGGGTAGAGTTCTACCCCCGCCGATTTCTTTATCAGTCTTCTTCGTCGAACAGATCTTCAAATGCTGCAGATACTTTGTCGAAGTCTTCATCGCTTTCGATGTTCAGCAGTTCAATGCCTTCTTCGTCTTCTTTGTATTCATACAGCAGAACTGTTTCGTCTTCCATAGGCAGCAGAGCAATGTATTCTTTGCCTTCAATACCTTCTACGGAGAATACGCCCAGAATACCACATTCCAGTTCTGTATCGTCATCCAGAGTCAGAGTTAATGTTTCCATTTCCATTTCTTCGTGTACGTGATCGTGATCATGACCACAGCCGCAACCGCATTCGCTCATTGTTGAGTCCTCCTTTGATTATTATTATTTCATATGAAATTACTTCCCTACTATCATAAACGATAATCGGCTATTTCTCAATTATTTTTTTTGACTTTTTGCTCTGTTTGCCTCTTTTTCGGCAAGTTTTTTTGCTTTTTTCGCAAAGAAGCCCTCTCCGTCGCCTTTTTTCTTATCGCCCTTACCTTTTTTGCCATCTTTTTTCTGAGGCTTGGAGGAAGAGAAAAAGTCATTTTTATCTTTTTTCTGTTTTTTCTTGCCGGGGTTACCGCCGCCAACTTCGATGACGATATCATCTTCCCAGTCGCCGAATTCGCCCCAACCGTCGCCTTCTACCCATTTATCCTCGATAATGAGTTTTTTCTTCTTCATGGGTTTGATAACGTCTTTCTTGGTTTTCTGGCTATCCACCAGTTTGCCGTAGGACATTTCCTTCTGTTCAAACTTCAGGCCCCACGCCTTTTCGTATTTATGCACCCATTTACGTTCGTAAGGTGTTACGATGGTGATGGCTGTACCCTCCAGACCTTTTCTGCCGCAGCGGCCTGCACGATGCAGATAGTGGGTAGGTTCTTCGGGAACATCCAGATTGATGACATGAGTAACGCCTTCGATATCCAGACCACGGGAGCCGATATCGGACGCTACCAGCACATTGATGCGGCCTTCGCGGAAACCATCCATGGCATTCTT
>JAFZDV010000034.1 GCA_017560955.1 Anaerotignum sp. | reverse complement strand
GTGCAGCTTCTTTTGGGAGAACGAAATGGCCTGCCATCCATGTCTTACACCAGTCTGGGGAATCCCGATGGGCGGCTTTGGGGCATTGGGGCAGAGAAGCTGATACTGTCATTCGGAGAAAAACGAGTCATACATAAAAATATTTTTGTTGGCATCAATGAAGTTGATTTTACAGGGGCATACGAAGGCCTTGTGCCGCCCTGTCTGTTGGAGGAGGATACATAATATGAAAGAATGGAAATATCTGCTGTTTCTTGCAAAATATCATAGTGAACGGCTGCTGAAAAAACTTCTGAAGAAAGGTGAGGGTGTTTTTTATATTGGCGGAAGTGATGTGTTTCCGCCGCCGCTGCAGGCAGAGGAGGAAGCGGTATTGTTGGAGCAACTGGGCGGCGAAAATGACATGACCGTAAAATCTGTGCTGATCGAACGGAACCTGCGGCTGGTGGTCTATATTGCAAGAAAGTTTGAAAACACGGGCATCAATGTGGAAGACCTGATTTCTATCGGAACGATTGGTCTGATCAAAGCCATCAATACCTTCAAAATAGACAAAAAAATCAAATTGGCTACTTATGCCTCTCGTTGTATCGAAAACGAAATATTAATGTTTTTGCGACGTAACAGCAAAACAAAATCGGAAGTTTCCATCGATGAACCTCTGAATGTGGATTGGGAGGGAAATGAATTGCTGCTGTCGGATATTCTCGGCACGGAAAGCGATATCATCACCCGAGGGATCGAAGAAGAGGTGGACAGAAAACTTCTGAATAACGCCATGGAAAAGCTCAGCGGCAGGGAACGGAAAATCGTGGAAATGCGATTCGGTATCCTGCCGGAAACGGAAGAAAAGACCCAGAAGGAAGTGGCGGATATCCTCGGGATTTCCCAGTCTTATATTTCCAGACTGGAAAAGAAGATCATGCGCAGATTAAAAAAGGAACTGAGTAAATTGATGTAATGACAGTGAAGAAAAGCCCCGAAAGGGGCTTTTTCAGTTGTCGGCATAATGCAGAGGTTCAAAGTCGATGTTTTTCATTTTTCCAAAGCCGTTATCAAAAAATTCCTGTTTTCCGCTGCGTCCATTTTTGTGGAGAATATGTGTACTTTCCCGTAAGGCCTGATTGTTGGGGATACCATATTGTTTTTCTGTCATCTGCATGGAAACACTCCTTTCATTTCTCTATTTTGCAGAAAAAGAATAGTTTTCATGCATCATATGGCGAGATTTGTTTCGTATATTTTTTCTGCCTGCAGGCAATGGTAATAGGGAATCTTTGAGCGAACGGAGTGAGAGGATGGCTTATTACGGCAAAGTGGAGATCAGCGGTGTCAATACGGCGGCTTTGCCTGTTCTGACAGGTGCAGAGGCGAAAGAATTATTTGTGAAATGCAGGGCAGGGGATATGGCAGCAAGAGAACAACTGATAGAAGGAAATCTGCGGCTGGTCCTGAGTATCATCAAGCGTTTTGAAAACAGAAATGAAAATATGGATGATCTGTTTCAGATCGGGGTGGTCGGGCTCATTAAAGCCATTGATAATTTTGACATCAGTATGGATGTGATGCCGTCTACTTATTTCTGCCCCATGATCATCGGGGAAATTCGGCGGTATCTCAGAGATAATAATACCATTCGGGTTTCCCGTTCCATTCGGGATACGGCATATAAAGCCCTGCAGGTAAAAGAACGGCTGATGGCGGAAAATGAAAAGGAACCCAGCATAGAAGCCATTGCAAAGGAAATGGGTGTTTCCAGAGAAACCATCGTTCTGGCCATGGATGCCATTCAGGACCCTGTTTCTCTGTTCGAGCCCATTTATCACGATGGCGGAGATACACTTTTTGTGATGGATCAGGTTAGCGATGAGAAAAATGGGGACAGGCTCTGGCTGGAAAATCTTTCTCTGAATGAAGCCATGCAGCATCTGTCGGAACGGGAAAAGAAAATCGTAAATCTTCGTTTTTTTGAAGGAAAAACCCAGACTGAAGTCAGCACGGAGATCGGCATCAGTCAGGCGCAGGTTTCCAGACTGGAAAAGAGCGCTTTACAGCACATGAGAAAGTATGTATAAAGCAAAAATGGTGGACAATTTTCCTCTTGTATGATACATTTTAGTAGAATGGAGAGATATGTGGAAACGCATATTTTATCCCCGAGAAAAAGAAAAATTATCGTATTCAGGAGGAATTTAATCATGAGAATTTATGCAGAAGATACAGCGGCTCTGATCATTGATTTCCAGGAAAAACTGGTTCCCGCTATCGCAAACAATGAAGAAGTAGTAGCAAAAGCAGCACTGTTCTGTGCAGGTCTGAAAGAACTGGGTGTTCCCATGGCTGTAACACAGCAGTACACAAAAGGTCTGGGCGATACAGTTCCTGCAATCAAAGAAGCAATCGGTGAATTTGAAGCAATGGAAAAAATGTCCTTCTCCGCTATGGGTTGTGAAGAATTCGTAGCATGGGTGAAAGCACAGGGCAAAAAGACAATTCTGGTTTGCGGCGTAGAAGCACACATCTGTGTACTGCAGAGCATCATCGACCTGTTGGGCGAAGGTTTCCGCGTATTCATCGTGGCTGACTGCGTAGGCTCCAGACTGGTATACAACAGAGATTATGCGATCCAGAGAGCAACACAGGAAGGTGCATTCGTAACAACATGCGAAGGCGCACTGTATGAAATGGTACAGGGTGCAGGTACACCTCACTTCAAAGCGATCTCCAAACTGACAAAATAAGAAACGACCTTACAAAGGCCTCAATTTCCCCGGAATTGGGGCCTTTTTTCAAGGAAGGATGATATAGTATGAAAATCAAGGAACATTTTCAGACAATTACATATCACAGAAAACTGGTAAGGGAAGGCTGCTTTAAAGTTGGCCTTTACTGGCAGGGGCTGACTCATGACCTTTCCAAGTTCAGCCCTACGGAATTTCTGGTGGGTGCAAAATATTATCAGGGGGACAGAAGCCCCAATAATGCGGAAAAAGAGGCAAAAGGATATTCTTCTTCCTGGCTGCATCATAAAGGCAGAAATAAGCACCATTTTGAATACTGGGTGGACTATACCATGCCCGGTACCAGCGATAAGTTGCTGGAAGGGGTCAGAATGCCTGTGCGCTATGTGGTGGAAATGTTTATGGACCGCATTGCTGCCTGCAAGGTGTATCAGAAAGATGCTTATACAGATGCAAGCCCCTTGGCTTATCATGAAAGAAGCAAGCGTGTAAAAGAGATCATGCATCCTGAAACCATTGCGCTGATCGAAAAACTGATGAGAATGCTGGCGGAAGAAGGAGAAACGAAAACTTTTGCTTATACAAAAAAACTTGTGAAAAAAGACAGAAGGGACAGAATGAAAGCCATTCCCCGACTGATCAAAGAACTTCTGGGAAAATGATCCCGTAAATGAGGTGAATGAAAATGAGTAAAGGGAAAGTCATCGTAGGTTTAAGCGGTGGCGTGGATAGCACTGTTGCTGCATATCTGCTGAAGGAACAGGGCTATGATGTCATTGGTGTGACCATGGAAATGTGGCCCAATGAAAACAGCAAACAGGCCATTGAAGATGCCCGTCGTGTGGCGGAAAATATCGGTATCCCTTTTGAGGTGCTGGATTTTAAAAAGGAATTCAGAGAATGTGTGGTCAATGACTTCATGGAACAGTATCAGAAAGGTCTGACCCCCAATCCCTGTATTGTCTGCAATCGACTGGTGAAAGGTCAGGCACTGCTGGATAAGGCCCATGAAATGGGGGCAGAGCATATTGCCACAGGTCATTATGCCCGTATTGAAAAACACCCCAAAACGGGCAGATACGCAGTCAGAAATTCTGCGACAGCGGTGAAAGACCAGACATACGCTTTATACAGACTGACGCAGGAACAGCTGCAGGCAATGCTGTTACCCATTGGCGATTATGCCAAAGATGAAGTCCGTGAAATTGCAGAGAAGATCGATGGTTTTGTTGCGAAAAAAGGCGACAGTCAGGATATCTGTTTTATCCCTGATGGCGACTATGCGGCTTTTATTGAAAGAGAATGCGGCTATAAAGGCAAAGCAGGCGATTTTGTGGATATGGATGGCAAGGTCGTAGGAAAACACAAAGGTATTATTCATTATACAGTTGGTCAGAGAAAAGGTCTGGGCATTGCACTTGGCAAACCTGTATTTGTTTATGGTGTAGACCCTGCAAAAAATCAGGTGCGTCTGTGTGATAATCAGGCGTTATTCCAGACAAAACTGTATGCAGGAAATCTGGCACATATGGCCTATGAAAAATTTGAAGACGGCATGCGTTTTCAGGCAAAGATCCGCTATGCCCATAAGGCAGCATGGTGTACAGTGAAAATGATTGGCGAGGATGTGCTGGAGGTCACTTTCGATGAACCCCAGAGAGCCATCACACCCGGTCAGTCCCTGGTACTTTATGATGGGGAATATGTTGCAGGCGGCGGTTTTGTTCTGGCGGAAAGCGCTGTTAAAAAATTATAAAGTTAACATTAAGAAAAGTCCCGTAGAATCAATGGTTCGCGGGATTTTTTAATGGCAGAAAATGGGAAAAGTTAAATTGTATTTAACATGGATTTTACAATTCTCGGGCAGTATGACAAGAGTACTGGGAAAAATTGAATTTCATTCTGTGAAAAGGGTGGAAATTGCCAAAAGGTGTCGATTTTTCGTTGCGGGGTTGTTTCGTTTATGGTATCATTGTCAATGGTGTGAAATGATTTTACACATATTTTCGAAAAAGTTAATAATGGCAAAGAAAATAAAAAAGAAGAAGTAAAAAGGTAAAATTGGAGGAAGAATATGAGTTCTATGGTAATCCCCTTTATCGGCGGTCTTGCAATGTTCATCTATGGTATGAACATCATGGCGGATGGTCTGCAGAATGCAGCAGGCTCTAAAATGAAGAAAATTCTGGAAGTTCTGACACAGAATAAACTGATGGGTATCCTGTTGGGTGCTCTGGTTACAGCGATCATCCAGAGTTCTTCTGCAACAACAGTAATGGTTGATGGTTTTGTAAACGCAGGTCTGATGAACCTGACACAGGCGATCAGTGTAATCATGGGTGCGAATATCGGTACAACAATTACAGGTTGGCTGGTATCTTCTGCAGAATGGGCAAAATTCCTGAGCCCTTCCACACTGGCACCTCTGGCAGTTATGGCCGGTGTAATTATCACTCTGGTTGGTAAAAAACAGAAAAGTAAAGATATTGCCATGATCAT
>JAFZDV010000033.1 GCA_017560955.1 Anaerotignum sp. | reverse complement strand
CGATCAGGATAACATCGTGATGTTTTTCCGCAGCGTATTCCAGTGCTTTCTTGGAGATTTCCACAGGGCTTACTTCTGTGCCCATTTCAAACACGGGAATGTTATAGTTTTTACCAACCACCTGCAGCTGTTTGATGGCAGCAGGTCTGTAAACGTCACAGGCTACAAGCAGAGGATTTCTGCCCTGCTTACGCAGCTGGCCTGCCAGCTTACCACTGGTTGTTGTTTTACCGGCACCCTGCAGACCTACCATCATGAAGACTGTGGGAGGTTTTCTGGAGAATGTCAGCTGAGCCTGTGTAGAGCCCATCAGCGCGATCAGTTCTTCGTTTACGATCTTGATCACCTGCTGACCGGGGTTCAGACCCTGCAGCACTTCCGTACCTACAGCGCGTTCGGTTACTTTTTTGATAAAGTCTTTTACGATTTTGAAGTTAACATCGGCCTCCAGCAGTGCGATCTTTACTTCTCGCATGGCAGCTTTTACATCTGCTTCTGTCAGCACACCTTTGCTTCTGAGCTGCTTGAATACTTCCTGCAGCTTATTGGAAAGATTTTCAAATGCCATGGATCGCAACCTCCTTTCAGGACAAGATTCCTTCAGCGATCTTTTTCATTTTGGAGATTGCCTTCATCACAGCGGCATCGGAACTTTTCTTTTCCACACCTTCCATGATGTGCTTCATTTCCTGTACAGCTTTTTTCTGTGCCTGAAAACGGGAAACCAGCTGAAGCTTCTCCTCGTAGTCCTGCAGGATCTTTTCCGTTCTCTTGAGCTGATCACGGACAGCCTGTCGGCTGATGGACAATTCATCACCTATCTCTGTTAAGGATAAGTCATCCTGATAATGCAATTCGTAGACCTGCTTCTGTTTTTCTGTCAGCAATTCGCCGTAAAAATCATAGAGCAAAGTCAGCTGCAAAATATCGTCCATTTCTTTCCTGCCTCCTGTAAAGGTAAACTACTTTACAATCACCTTGAATAATTTATCACAGGAATACCCCTATGTCAAGTATTTTTCCTTTACAAATAAAACTTTTTTTCGAAACCGTGTTTTTTCGATAAAATCAATGGTTTTGCGACCACGTGTTTTTACAGGACGGACACTTTTTCTCGTGCTTTTTCAATATTTTCGAAGATCCTGTAAAATGGATCCTTCACAATATTATCAGACAATTTTCTGTCTGGTGCAGTTAAGCCAAACAGCATACCAAAGTCTGCCAGTTCCTCTTCTGTTTCAATGATATCCTGTTTTTCCCCTGTGATTTTTTCTTTCCAGTTCGGTTCGAAAACGACCATCTGTACAAAATCACGGAAACTGCCTGCAATCGTCCAGCATTCCAGTTCTTTTGTAACAAAGCAGATGGGTGTATCCATATCTTTGCCTGCATGGGCAAAATAACCGCCATTCCCATCATGGGCAAAGAAGGTCAGACTGGGTACAGGATAAAAATCCAGTTTCGGGATATTGCCTTCCCAGATAAGATTGATCCCCCTTTTTCTCTGGAGAGATGTAAATCCATTTTCCTCGCAGGTCATGATGAAGGGATCGAATTTCTTTCCGGCAGGAAACACATCATAACCTTCGATTTCAGGTTTCTTCATTCCCTTTTCACAGTCATAATAGATTTTCTTTTTTGGTTTAAAATCCATAAACTCACTGAAATCATGAAGCTGATACTGTTTTGCAGCTTCTGTTTTATCAGCAAACAACTGGATCGTATGATCAGGGCAGACAAATTTTCTCAGGTTCTCCTGCGGTCTTTCCAGATTGATTTCTTCTGCAAAACGCAGCAGTTCTTCCTTTTCCTGTTCGAAAATCACCATCTGCAGATAAGTTCTGAGGTCTTTTGCAAGATATGTAATTTTTCGGTCAGAAGAAATGTTATAAATGGCACTTCTGTGCTCTCCCCTGGCAAACCAGCCGCCTTTGCTGTCCTTTGCGAACACGCGGATGGTAGGAACTGCAAACCAGTCAGGACCTTTTTCCCCTTCTTCCAGGAAAATAAAATCCAGATGTTCTTTCAGGATATCGCTATGTTCTTTTTTCTCCTCATCGTATTCCACTTTTGTCCCTGCCCAGACCAGATTCATGGGATGATCCCCATGCAGACCATAAGCCACAGCATCAGAAGGACGGGTTTCTACATCCACATAAATGTTTTCTGTTTTTTCCCTGCAAAGAGGATAATTAAAGCAATCGTAAGTCAGTTTGTTTTCAGACACCCAGACAGCACTATAATGTCCTTGTTTTGTATTAAAGTTCCAGAAACCTTTGGGGCCTGCGCCTGTCAGATGGCAATGCATGGCACTCAGCGCACCATTATGGGACACCACCAGCACATGTTTCCCTTTATTCTCTTTGATGATTCTGTCCAGACCACCAGTTACCCTATTGTAAAACCCCATAAAGGTTTCCCCTTCAGGGATCTCCAGATTCAACCAGTCATAACGCCACTTCTTCAACAGTTTATGGTCTTCTTCCGTCATACTTTCCCATGTACGGTTTTCCCAGATGCCATAAGCCATTTCCCTTAGATCGGGAACGAGTTCCACAGGTCTGCCGTCTGCAATGATCTGTGCCGTATGTAACGCACGAGTCAGGTCACTGGAGTAGATTTTATCGATATGTATATCCTTAAACGCCTCACGCAGATCTTCCGCCTGAGAAACACCTTTTTCATTGATATCTGCATCATACCAGCCATAAAACATATTATTTTTATTCATATCCGTTTCGCCATGACGCACAAAATATATCTTCATTTCAGATACACCTCCTGAAAGTATATTATACCATTTTCAGGCACAGGAAAAAAGGCAGATGCCTTATTTTATAAAGCATCCGCCCTTTTAAAAGCCGTCCTTATTTTACTGCAAAGGACATACAGTCTGTGCACTGGTCATTTTTAGGGTTCATTTCATGTGTGCCCACCTGAATAGAGTCCAGTGTACAATAATTTTTTGTGTTGTGATGATGTCTGCACTGTTCTACTGTACATTTGATGCATTCGTTACATTTTTCCATGTTCATATCCCTCCTCAAATTTGGTACAGGAATAGTATGTGCAGATTTTCAGAAATCATAACGGGATATTTTTCTTTTTTTATTTTTGTGTTAAAATAATAGCGGAAGGAGTGGATACCCCTATGGCAGAAAAGAAAACTACAGCAAAAAAGGCACCTGCAAAGAAAACGACCAGCACAACCAAGAAACTTTCCGTTACTCTGGATAAGGAAACTTATGATCTGCTGGAAGAATATATCGCTGAATTCGGCTTCAGCAAAGATGAATTCGTAAAAAAAGCAATCATGGAAAAAATCAGCCGTGACAAAATCAGTTCCATGATCGATGATATGATCCGCTTATAAGCAAACAAAAAAAGCCCTCTTCTGAGGGCTTTTTCTTATTCTTCGTCAAACTCAAACAGGTCTGCATTCTGTTCCTTGAACAGGTCAAATACAGCATCTACGATTGCTTCATCTTCCACGATCACGCAGAATTCTGCTTCTTCTTCGTTATATTCGATCTGCATGACCAGAACATAACCGTCATCTTCATCATCCAGAGGCAGCATCACAGCATATTCATTATCTTCATACTCTACAGTATCCAGACATTCAAATACATACTCTGTGCCGTCTTCTTCGTCAGTCAGATATACTACTGTATCGATTGCTTCCAGTTCGTTCAGTTCCATTTTATCTTCACTCATAATCATACGCTCCTTATGGATTTCTGTCGTCAGCCTGCATGCCTTTCAGGGTATATTCCATCAGTTTGTCCATATCCCAGCCAAGGCGTTCTGCACCTGTCTTGATGATATCACGATTACAGCCTGCTGCAAAGGCTTTATCCTTAAATTTTTTCTTTACAGACTTCAATTCCATATCTTTTACGCTCTTGGAGGGACGCATCAGGGCAGCCGCACCGATCAGACCTGTCAGTTCATCCACTGCAAAGAGCACTTTTTCCATTTCATGCACAGGTTCTACATCACAGCAGATGCCATAACCATGGCTGGCTACTGCATGGATCAGCTTTTCATCCAGATCTTTTTCTTTCATCAGTTCCTGTACTTTTACACAATGTTCTTCCGGCCACATTTCGAAGTCCAGATCATGCAGAAGGCCTACCATACCCCAGAATTCTACTTCATCACCATAGCCCAGTTCCTGTGCCAGATAACGCATAACGCCTTCTACAGTTTCACCGTGGCGCAGATGGAAAGGTTCTTTGTTATATTCATTCAGCAGTGTCCATGCTTCATCTCTTGTTAATGTTCTTGCCATAAAAGTTACCCTCTTTCATTTGTATTCTTATTTGTACATTATAACGAACTTTCTGATGGCTTGCAACAGATTTCCGCAGGTATACAGTATAGTTGGAAAGACTTGCAATTCCCTGCAATACAGAGTAAAATGTTTTCAGAAAAATGACATGATTTATTTTGGAAAGGATGAAAAAAATGGATGTAACAAGCTTTGGTATTGATCATGATGTACTGCTGCGCGGTATTTATGTTTCCAGAAAAGACACAGTTGGCAATGGCGTTCTGACAACATTCGATATTCGTATGAAAGAACCCAACAGAGAAATGGTTATGGATACTTCCGTAATGCACACAATCGAACACCTGATGGCTGTTTACCTGCGTGAACACCCCGTATGGGCAGAGCAGACAATCTATGTTGGTCCCATGGGCTGCAGAACAGGTATGTATGTTATCTTCAAAGGCGACCTGGAAAGCAAGGATATTGTTGAAATCATGAAAGAATGTTACCAGTACATGGCTGATTTTGAAGGCGAGATCCCCGCTGCAAAATCCGAAATGTGCGGTAACTATCTGGATCACAATCTGGGTATCACAAAAATCGAATGCCAGAAATTCGTTAATGAAGTACTGGCTGTTATTAAAGAAGAAAATATGGTTTATCCCCGCCAGAACGGCTAACAGTCGTTCTGTAGGGAACGCAGTGACCATACAGACAGAATGGCTAACAGATAAACAAAAAAATACATCCGCAGAGCAAAAGCTCTGCGGATGTTTTGTTTCACCCAATCCATTTCGGAGTAAAGAGGGTGCCGCGGAATGCAGCACCCTATAGTTTATATTCACTTTTTATTGAATTCTGTTTTATTCAATTTTTAAAGAGCTGTTCGAATACGTCCAGCAAGGATCAGGAAGCGTAGCTTCTTCTGAACATCTGTGTAAGTGTTTCCGCGATCTGAGCGCATTTACGTTCTGTAAATTCGAATACTGCGCATGTTTTATCCACAAATGTAATTACGTAAGATTCGATATAGCGGGGAGGTACAGGAGTACAAGGCCACATATGCTTTTCAATCGCATCGATTTCTACTTTATTCAGCTCTGTGATTTTTCTTGCGTTGTCCAGTGCAACACGGGGATGCCAGGACGCATGACCGGAACGGAGATATTTTGTTACACGCCAATCATAGAAATATAAATCATGCAGTAAGCCTGCTCTTGCTGCGGAACGATAATCCCAACCGAACTTGCGGCAAATCAGAAAGCTGTAATAGGATACATTAATACTATGCTGAAGTCTGCTTGTATTGCAATGCTGTGTGTGCAGGTCTAATTTTCTTACCTGCTCATGGTCCAGAATTCCTTCCAGACATTCCTTATACT
Source organism: Anaerotignum sp. (assembly GCA_017560955.1). Lineage (GTDB taxonomy): Bacteria > Bacillota > Clostridia > Lachnospirales > Anaerotignaceae > Anaerotignum_A. The sequence goes on along the minus strand of JAFZDV010000033.1, from coordinate 6,931 downwards.
CTGCCAGCAGCTGATCTTCATCTAAGTTGCTGAAATCCTTGCGGGACCCAATAGCGCTGTGCATGGGTTCCACATCCTTTCTTTTCATATTCTGTTTTATGGCTTTATTATAGCACAGCAATCTCAAATTGTACAGAAAAAAATACATTGTTTCCAGATGAAATAATTTCCATTTTTCTTCATTTACAGATTGTTTTCTTGTTTCAGACTGAACTATATTTTACTAAAAATCGTCACTTTTCCTTTGGCTCCGCAAAAAGCGCCGCCAGGAATGCAAAAAACACAGCAGCCGTGATACCTGCTGATGCTGCCTTGATCCCTCCCATAAAAATTCCCAGAAAACCGATTTTATCAATCTCCTGTTTCACTCCCTCTGCCAGGCGGAAACCAAATCCAGTCAGCGGCACTGTGGCCCCTGCCCCTGCAAATTCTTCCAGTTTCTGATAGATGCCCAAGCCACCCAGAATACAGCCGATACAGACATATAATACAAGGATACGGGCAGACATCATCTTCGTTTTATCGATCAGGAGCTGCCCGATCACACAGATCAGACCTCCAACCACAAAGGCTTTGATCAGCATTCCTCCGCCCCCTTTCTGCATCCTTCGATCACAAGGCCATGGGCAATACCGGGAATCGACTGGCCCTGCTGAGATGAGGTGGTGCTCATCAATGCTCCCGTTGGAATAAAAAGCATTTTTTCAATTTTCCCTGACAGCAATTTCGGATAGAAATAAGCGCAGAAAGTCACCGCGGAACAGGCGCATCCACTGCCCCCTGCGTGGGTATCCTGTTTTTCCGCGTCAAAAATCTCAATGCCGCAGTCCGTATATCTGTTGTCCAGCAGATACCCTTCTTTTCCAAGCAGTTCCACTACCAGCTCCCTGCCTATCGTCCCAAGGTCTCCCGTTGCTATCGCATCATAGTCCTGCGGTGTTCGGCCTGTATCTTCAAAATGCGCTTTCAGAAGAGCCGCTGCCGCAGGTGCCATGGCCGCCCCCATGTTGTTCACATCTGCCACACCCATATCAACGATTTTCCCTGTAGTAATTTCCACGATTTTCGGGCCATCGCCTTTTCTGGCAAGGACTACCGCCCCGTCCCCTGTGACTGTCCATGTGGAAGTTGGTGGTCTTTGGGTACCAAGAGGCAATGGAAAACGGAACTGCTTTTCTGCCGCACAAAAGTGACTGGAGGCTCCTGTCAGCACATGATTCGCAAAACCGCCATCAATCAGCATCGCTCCCAGACTCATGGATTCCCCCATGGTAGAACATGCCCCAAACAGACCAAAAAACGGGATATCCAGATTTTTGATACCAAAAGTAGAGCCTGTGCATTGATTCAGCAGGTCACCACAAAGGATATAATCAATATCCTCTGATTTCAGGTTCGCCTTCTGGACAGCCAACCTCATATTTTTCTCCACAAACTTGCTTTCCGCCAGTTCCCAGCTTTTTTCCCCGAAAAAGGAATCCTCTGTTTTCTGATCAAAATATTTTCCGAGAGGCCCTTCCGCTTCCTTCGGACCAACTGTAGAGGCTGCAGATAAAATCGTTACACCTTCTGACAGACGTACTGTCTGTTTTCCGATTCTTTTCATCTTTTCACCTACTTTACGAAGTAATAAACAAAACCTACCAGCATAGAGGTCAATGTGCCGTAAACAATGACAGGGCCAGCCACAACGAACATTTTTGCCGCCATACCAAAAACCATGCCTTCTTTTTTAAACTCAATAGCAGGAGAAACAACGGAGTTTGCGAATCCTGTAATGGGAACGATCGTACCTGCACCACAGAATTTTCCCAGTTTTTCATAAATCCCCAGAGCCGTCAGCAATGCTGAAAGTCCAACCAACGTGATGGAAACCCACGCCGCCGCATTTTTTTCTGAAAGCTCCATACCAATATAGAAATCCAGTAACAACTGCCCGATTGTGCAGATGATACCGCCGGAAACAAAAGCTTTGATGCAATCCCCGAAAACAGGGCTGTTCGGCGATGCCTTTTTCACCATTTCAGCATATTTCTGTTGGCCTTTTTTTGATGTATCCAAGGTATTCCCTCCTTACAGAACATAAAATCCATCTATCAGATAATAAATCAGCGAACCAGCCACCTTCCCCAATGCAAAAGCAGGAATGACCCAATGCAGCCCTTTTGTCAGTCTGGTTCGCCGCATCAGGATCGGCATAACATTCAAAACTTCCGTCAATGCCATGGCCAGCACCCCCACAAACACCCCTTCCAACAGGGATACAGCCATGATAGCCCAGTCCCAGGGCGGCAGACGGTAATCCACAAACATTGCCGTTGTCCCCCAGATACCGCCCAGGACGATCATATCTTCATAAAAGCGGATGAAATGCCTTGTTTTTGTGCGCCATGCCATACGGGGCACAATACCGATTGCGGCAATAAAAGCAAACACACCTGCCGATACCAGAAGTCCCGAAGAAACACCAAAGAACACCAGAAACAGTTCCTTCACCCTTCTCCGCCGCCCTTTCTTCTTCCAAGAAAATCAATGATACTGGCATTGGTTTCTTTTTCATAGGTTGTCATTTCAATTTCGATGGGTGTCGGGTCTTCTGTCAGTGATGCTTTGGAAAAATGGTTAAAGAATATGATGATACCCAATCCCAGCCCGATGCTGTATGGAATGGATAAAATCGCAGGCATCTCCCGATTTTCTCCATAAAAGATGTAATAGATATTCTGGAAAATGAGCGGAAGCTGCACATCGGTATGAAAACACATGATCGTCGTTGCCGCCCCTACGAACAATACCGCAGACACAAAGGCCGCTTTCAGAAATGTCAGTGTTACAGACTGTTTTTCCTGCTGGGGCAGATATTCCAAAAGGATGTCCTTCTCTCCCAGAGAGTAAATCAACGCATCAGGATAATTTGTTTTCACTGCCTGAATCAGATCCATAATAGAAAGCAGATAGGTCTTTTTCTGTTCAGAGGGTATCTGAAAAACAATCAGTTTTTCCACCTCGCCCTTTTTCTGTCCACTGACAAAAACTGATGCTACATCCCCCAGAAATACCGTCCTTCTTTGAATGATCTGTATCTTTTCTGCAGACATGATGTATAGTTCCACCTGCCCCACACCTTTCTGTACCGCTTTTTGTCAGTATGCCCTGTGGAAGAAAAAAGATACAAAAAACACCCTGCATCTTTCAGATACAAGGCTTTCTTTGCATTTCCCTCTCTACCGAATTTACAAATAATAATTATAACGAATATATTTCTTGCAATTCTTATTTTTTCCTGTTAATATAAAAGTCTGCGGCTTTTTTGCCGTAAACACGCGCATGAATAGGGTTTGTTAAGGAAATACTGATATTTTCTTAAATACAACATATTCCTCAAAAAGGGAATAATGCTTTGCGCATGCGCCAAAAGTCGAAGAAAAGTGATTTGCGTCTGCAAGATTTTGCAGAAATGGTTCTGTGTTTCGTTTTTTCTTCGGCTTTGTCACAGAAAACCGAAGAAAAGAAAGGAAGAAACAATGGAACACATCAAATTTGAAGAAATGAATATCTCTAACGAGATCCTGCGTGCCGTACTGGATATGGGCTTTGAAGAAGCAACACCCATTCAGTCTCAGGCTATCCCCGCAGTTCTGGAAGGCAAGGACATCATCGGCCAGTCCCAGACAGGTACAGGTAAAACAGCCGCTTTCGGTATCCCCTGTCTGGAACGCATCGATCCCGATGACAGAAGACTGCAGGCAATGATCCTGTGCCCTACAAGAGAACTGGCAATTCAGGTATCTGAAGAATTCCGCAAACTGCTGAAATACAAAGACAACATCCGTGTACTGCCCATCTACGGCGGTCAGCCTATCGACAGACAGATCGCTGCCCTGAAAAAAGGCGCACAGGTTGTTATCGGTACACCCGGCCGTGTGATGGACCACATGAGAAGAAGAACAATCAAGGCTGAAACAGTACAGATGATGATTCTGGACGAAGCGGACGAAATGCTGGATATGGGCTTCAGAGAAGATATCGAAACAATTCTGGTAAAAATCCCCGAAGACCATCAGACACTGCTGTTCTCCGCAACACTGTCCTCCGAAATTCTGGATATCACTAAAAGATTCCAGAGAGAACCCGAATTCATCAAGATCGTTCGTAAGGAACTGACTGTTCCCAGCATCGAACAGTACTACTTCGATGTAAAAGAAAAATCCAAACTGGATGCCCTGTGCCGCATCATGGACGTATATGATCCTAACCTGGCAATGGTATTCTGTAATACAAAAAAACGTGTTGACGACCTGGTAGAAATGCTGCAGGGACGCGGTTACTTTGCAGAAGGTCTGCACGGTGACCTGAAACAGCCCCAGCGTGATAAAGTAATGCAGAAATTCCGTAACGGTACTATCGAAATTCTGGTAGCAACAGACGTTGCGGCAAGAGGTCTGGATATCGATGATATCGATATCGTATTCAACTACGATGTACCTCAGGATGAAGAATACTATGTACACCGTATCGGTCGTACAGGCCGTGCAGGCAGAAGCGGTAAAGCTTTCACATTCTGCGTAGGTAAGGAAATCTACAAACTGCGTGACATCATGCGTTACACAAAAACAAAAATCCAGCAGCAGAAACTGCCTACACTGAGCGACGTAGAAGAACTGAAAACAAGATTCTTCCTGGAAAAAATCAAAGGCATCATTGATGAAGGCCATCTGACAAAATACATCCATCTGGTAGATAAACTGATGGAAGAAGATTACACAAGCATCGACATTGCAGCAGCTCTGCTGAAAAACCATCTGGCAGATGCTATCGCTGATGATATCGACGCTATCGAAGATATCAACTTCAACGGTACAGAATTCTACGGCGGCGAAGGCGAAACAATGGTTCGTCTGTTCATCAATGCCGGTAAGAAAAACAAAATCAGAGCAAAAGATATCGTAGGTGCAATCGCTAACGAAGCAGGCGTTCCCGGTAAAACTCTGGGTGCGATCGACCTGTATGATGATTACACATTTGTGGATGTTCCCAGCGAATTCGTAAGAGATGTTATGCACGGCATGAAAAATGCAAAAATCAAAGGTAAAAAAGTACACATTGAAATCGCAAAGAAAGAAAAAACATACGGTAAAAAAAGATAATTCCTAAGGACAAAGCATTCTGCTTTGTCCTTTTTCTTTCTAAATTGATTAAACAGCAAAAGCATGTTATGATGAATTCAGTCGTAAAAAGGAGTTGAAGCAATGAAGAACAAAAAAAATATCGCACAGACAATTCATTATCTGCAGGGAAGGCTTGACGGAATCTTTATGTCCTTTCATCTCCAGAAAAAATATCTTCTAGGTACTGCAGTTGTACTGACAACCACCCTGTTTCCTATCTACCTGAATTATGTCGAAAATACAATCGAGACAAAAACACTTCTTGTGTGGTTGCTTCCCCTTACCATCCTTTTATTATCTCTGACAAAGGCTTTATGGGATTACAAGCAGAAAAAATATCATTTTTATTCCATCACAAATCCATGGCAGAAAAATGAACTCCTTCATTCTCTTGCTCTTTCAAAACAAATGCAGGAAAATGGATATAAAATCGAAGCCTTTTTTAATGGAGAAAAAAACGAATACTATGTTGCAAGTGATCTGATCAATCATCAGTTGCAAAACGGAAAAATATACACATTTCATACACTGAAAAAGCAATTCCGCATCGGTCAGGAATTAAGCGATATGATGCCCTCAATTCTGAATGAGATTTTTATGAATAATAAATCTACTCTGTTCAACGGAACATTGCTCCGACTCGCGCAGGAACTCTATCTTGACAGAAACAGTGTTTATCTGCAGAAAACACATTATTTTGACAGTCAGTGTACCAATGAAATCGTTTATAAAAAATATCGTTCTGCCAACCAGATGTTCTTTGTTTTTGACGGCGCAGAGCTTTTTGTAAAAAAAGAAGAAAACAGCTCCATTCTTTTCGATCTGGATGAAAGCCCCTGTTCTAACCAGATTGGCGTATCTACACTGGCAATCACAAATGATAACTATGTTGTTATCGGAAGACAATCCATCACCTCAAAGGCAAACTCCGGCAGATATGCCCCCAGCGGTTCCGGTTCTTCTGAATTTACAGACATTCAAGGCTGTACTACACTCAATGAAGTTCTGATCAAAGGTATGGAAAGAGAACTGATCGAAGAACTGAACTTTCCAACAAACACTTCTCTTCACACGATCCTGCTTGGTTATGTCCGCCTGTTAGAAAGAGGCGGCAAACCTGATTTCTTTGGTATTACATATATAGATGCCTCAAAAAAAGAACTGGAAAATCTGGAAATTCGTCTGATGGAAAGAGACCTTCAGGATAAGTTCGAATTTCTCCCCTTTGATGATATAGAAAACCTTCCTGTTGTTTTACGAGAATTCTGCAAAACATACATTTGCGAGAAAAGAATTTCAATACAGGTATATCTTCTCACTCTTTTTCTGGAAGAATTACAGAAAAGATCTCAATTAACAGATTACTATTTTCGTTTAAAAAACAAATAAAAAGCTGCAGAGCATATCATTCTGATTTTGCTCTGCAGCTTTCTTTTATTGTAATCCAGTTCTTTCTTTATATTTTGCCAGATCCGCATTCCAGCTTTCGCTGATGGTAATATCTTCCCTATGGTCAGGCAGATCATACTGTGCATCCAGCCAGTCACCCAGCCAGTCAGACAATTTCAGTACACCTGTCATGTTCATATGGCCCTGATCATAATAATCCACAGAAGGATCTAAGCCCAGCTGACTTCTGTATTCCCAGCGGTCAAGGTCGAGGTATGGTACACCATTTTCATCCGCAAATGCCTGCATCATCATGCTCTGCTCATAACTCCAGCTCATTTTGGGCAGATGCAGCAGCAAAACAGGAATTTCCT